>NZ_JBBNGE010000027.1:0-47861 GCF_040095255.1 Segatella sinensis
ATTAGGCTCATCGGACTCCCTTTCAGGGCGTTCTCTGAATCCCATTAGGCTCATCGGACTCCCTTTCAGGGCGTTCTCTGAATCCCATTAGGCTCATCGGACTCCCTTTCAGGGCGTTCTTCCTAGTCTCTTCGGAAGATATCCCGGGTATAGACTTTTTCCTTCACATCATCGAGGCATTTATCGTATCTGTTGGCGATGATCGCCTGACTCTGCTTCTTGAATTCCTCCAGGTTGTTTACCACGCGGCTGCCGAAGAAGGTGGTTCCGCTCTTCAGCGTAGGCTCGTAGATGATAACCTGGGCGCCCTTCGCCTTGATGCGCTTCATCACGCCCTGGATGCTGCTCTGGCGGAAATTGTCGCTGTTGCTCTTCATCGTGAGGCGATACACGCCGATGGTGCAAGGCTTCTCTTCCTCCTCGCGGTAGTTGTTCTGGTTGGCGTAATCGTAGTAGCCTGCCATGTGAAGCACTCGGTCGGCGATGAAATCCTTGCGGGTGCGGTTGCTCTCTACGATGGCCTGGATCAGATTCTCGGGCACGTCGGCATAGTTTGCCAGCAGCTGCTTGGTATCCTTCGGCAGACAGTAGCCCCCATATCCGAACGACGGATTATTGTAGAAGGTGCCGATGCGAGGGTCCAGTCCCACACCCGATATGATGGCCTGGGTGTCGAGTCCCTTCATCTCGGCGTATGTGTCCAGCTCGTTGAAGTAGCTTACCCGGAGTGCCAGGTAGGTGTTGGCGAAGAGTTTCACCGCCTCTGCCTCTGTGAGTCCCATGAAGAGAGTGTCGATGTTCTCCTTGATGGCTCCCTCCTGCAGGAGTTCTGCGAAGAGATGCGCCGCCTGGTCGAGTCGCTCATCTCCTGCCGGTCTGCCCACGATGATGCGGCTAGGGTAGAGATTGTCGTAGAGCGCCTTGCTCTCGCGCAGGAATTCCGGGGCGAAGATGATGTTCTCGCTGCCCATCTTCCGGCGTATGTTCTCGGTGTAGCCCACTGGGATGGTGCTCTTGATGACCATGATGGCTTCGGGGTTCACCTCCTTGACCAGCTGGATGACCTCTTCTACATGCGATGTGTCGAAGTAGTTCTTCACGGGGTCGTAGTTGGTTGGCGTGGCGATTACCACGAAGTCGGCGTCCCTGTAGGCTGTGGCTGCATCTGTGGTAGCCTTGAGGTTGAGCTCTTTCTCCGCCAGGTATTTCTCGATGTATTCGTCCTGGATAGGCGAGCGGCGATGGTTAATGAGTTCCACCTTTTCGGGAACCACGTCCACAGCCACCACCTCGTGATGCTGGCTCAGCAGCGTGGCAATGCTCAAACCTACATAGCCTGTTCCGGCTACGGCTATCTTTATATTTTCTTTTGCCATTACCTTTTCTATATTTAAATTGCTGCAAAGGTAATAATAAATAGGTAGAATGCCAAATATTGCGCCGATTTTTATTAAAAAATAACTGAATTTGCGGTAAAAAAGCCCTTCAAAATTTGCGTATTTCTGAGCATCTGTACGGTTGACCGGAAATACGCTAATTTTGGAGGGGGATAAATGGGGCGTTTGGGGGGTGATGATGCAGTGGTGGGAGAGAAGCCGGGTGTCTGCCTTTCTGTCTGATTTTTCTATATTGTCAATAAATCAGAATAGTCGGGAATCTCTTCTAGAAATAAATATTTTTTACCGTCGTAATCCATCCGGCAGATATAGTGATCCAGTCCGTTGCTCACCACCAGGTAATCTACGTGGAGCAGGAGATTATATACCGAAATCTGATCGAACACCTTCTGCGTGATGGGGATATGCGGCGCCTTGTATTCGATAATCATCCTGGGGCGGAGTTCGCGGCTGTAGAGCACGCTGTCGGCACGCAGCACCTTGTCGCCGCATTTCAGCTGAATCTCGTTGGCGAGCAGCGAGGCAGGGTAGCCCTTGTGCTCGATGAGATAGTGTACGAAGTGCTGGCGCACCCATTCTTCGGGCGTGATGGCTACGTATTTTCTGCGCAGCACATCCAGTATCTTGGGCTGCTGTCTGGTGCCCGAAACCTTCATTTCGAAGGTTGGTAAGTTCAAGCGAATCATTTTTTATACCTTATTATATATATAGTTCGATTTATTTTTGTACCTTTGCAAATGGATTGCAGGCTGGATTCTCTGTGCAGACAGATGAATGGCAGGCTGGAATCACAGTGCAAAGATACAAAAAATAAATCAATGGCAGAAAAGAAAAATGCAATAAGTTACGAGTCGATCATGAAAGATCTCAAGGCTCGGAAGTTTGCGCCCGTGTATGTTCTGATGGGCGACGAACCTTTCTATATAGACAAGATCTGCGATTATATCGCCGAAAACGTGCTCCAGCCGGAAGAGCGGGACTTTAACCAGACCGTGCTTTTCGGGGCGGATACCACGGCGGTGCAGGTGGTGGATCAGTGTAAGGGATATCCGATGATGGCGGAATTAAGGGTGGTGATTGTGAAAGAAGCACAGAATCTGAAAAGTCTGGATGCCCTGGAAAAGTATCTCGAGAAACCGGTGAAATCCACCATTCTCGTCATCTGTAACAAAAACGGCAGTATCGACCGCAGAAAGAAGTTCATCCCGAGAGCCGAACAGGTGGGAGTGGTGTTCGAGAGCAAGAAGCTCTACGACCGTCAGCTTCCGGGTTTCATCGAAACCTATCTCAAGGCTCGCAAGGCAACCATCGAACCGAAGGCGGTGCAGATGGTGGCAGATCATATCGGAGCCGATCTTCATCGCCTCACCTCCGAACTCGACAAGCTGCTCATCTCTCTTCCTGATTCCGACCGACGGGTGACTCCGGATGTGGTGGAACGTGAAATAGGAGTGAGCAAGGACTTCAATGCTTTCGAACTTCGCAGCGCCATCATCCAGCGTGATGTTTTCAAGGCAAATCAGATAATAAACTATTTTGACAGCAACCCAAAGTCGGGTTCGCTCTATGCGCTCCTCCCGTTGCTCTTCAGTTATTTCCAGAATCTGATGATAGCCTATTATGCTCCGAATAAGCAGAACGAAAATGAGCTTGCAAAATTCCTGGATTTGCGCGGAACCTGGGCGGTGCGCGATTATACGATGGGAATGAGAAACTATTCCGGAGTGAAAGTGATGCAGATAATCGAGAAGCTGAAAGAGGTAGATGCGAAGAGCAAAGGCATCGATAATCCGTTTACTTCGGCAGGCGAATTGATGAGAGAACTCATCTTCTTCATCCTCCATTAGGCTGCTTTTCGGCTCCAAAAATCCGTCGATGGGCGAGGGTGGGAGAGAGGCCATTTTTTACTCCTCCTTCGTCTTGTCGGAGAAATGAAATGATCTGGAATCGGGGAGGGCGTTTAGCTTCCTGAAAGTGGTGAAAATAGCGTTCGTTATCGAGGAAACGGGCGCTATTTTTTTTGTTTTTCTCGTGGGAAATCTCTTGTTTGGATGGATTTTTCATCTAGATGGTCATTTTTCAGTTTTCGCTGAAATCGCAGTTAACTATAATGAATATCAGATAGTTAACGAAAATAACCCCCTTCAATACTCGCATTTTTGAGCAAAACCCGACCAACGGGCTTGAAAACGCTCAAAATGGAAAAATTTGCCATCCTCAACCCCTCTTTTTTTAGTGTTTGCATTTATTAAGGTTTACGTTTCTGTAGTTTAGTAATGTAAATATGTATTTTATAAATCGTTCTTTATATTTATGAATCTAAATTAAAGAAAACTAAATCTGAGAAAAAAGAGGGTGAATTTACAAACACAAATATAAATCGGGCGGTTTTGAAATATGAATGTATAAATATACAATCGAATTATTGAAACGAAAACATATTGAAACCCAGTGATTTATAGATTTCTGTTATTTTATGTAAGGTTATGATTTGGAATTTTGTGCAAGAAAGATGCATAAATACGGCTGAAATGCCTATTTATAGGGAATAAAGGCTTTGAAACTCAGTGAATTAATAGTTTTAAATAAAGCAAACCATTGTAAAAGCTTTAGATTGCTAAAGCTAGATTTGTAAATCTAAACCATAAAACTAAGAAAGCAAAGATTGAAAGTTTAAATTTGTAAATACAAACCTAAAGTTTAAAAAACAAAATTTTTCCCGAAAAGTTTGGTAAAACCAAATTTTTGCTTTATCTTTGTAAAATCTAAGAAAAATGGGCCAAAAACGGGCCTGTTCGGAAATAAAACATCGTAAAAAATCAAATTCAAACATAGTGATGAAAGACAGAATCAGACAGATCATGGAGGACCAACACCTCAACCAACAGAACTTCGCGCAGCTCATCGGAAAATCGACAGCGACCCTGAGCAGCATCTTCAATGATCGCACAAAACCATCGCTCGACATCGTGGATGCAATCAAGAAAAAGTTGCCTCAGGTGAACCTTGAGTGGTTGCTTTATGGTACTCCTCCTATGTATATTAATAAGGTGGAAGGTGCCCAGGCGGGGGCTTCCGCCAGAGGTGGAAACGGAGCGGACGAGGATTCGCTCGATATGTATGGAGACGCTGTAGGTGTGGCTGGTACAGGAGCTTCGGCAGCAGGCATGGGCGGAAGCCATGGGGGCATAGGTGGCGCTGGCGGCGTGGTGGAGCCTACCCTGGATTTCGGAGGCAGCGAGGGTTCCGACTCCCCTACTTCTCCATCGCTCTTTGACCATCCTCAAACACACGGTGTAAAAAGGACACCTAAAAATATCGCCAATGCAGCGGTTAAATATGTGGACAAACCGCAGCGTAAGATTACCGAGATCCGCATCTTCTACGATGATCAGACCTGGGAGACTTTCGTCCCGAAGAAATAGATTGCTGCTCTGCTGTCGGGAATAAAGAAGGAATAAAGAAGGAATAAAGAAGGAATAAAGAAGGAATAAAGTAAGAGGGGAGCTGAAAAGAATCTAACTGAACGGTTGAAACGGGCTGAAAGCCCAAAAGCTCTTAGCCCAGGGCATCGCCCTGGGTATAATAGCAATCAATAAGACGCCCTGTAAGGGCAAAAGCTTTGTTTATTGCTTGGTTCTTTGAAAGCTTTTGCCCTTACAGGGCGACGGGTTTGCGTCCTAATTACCCAGGGCGGTGCCCTGGGCTAGGAGCTTCTGCCCTTTCAGGGCGTATTGGGTAATTTCAACCGTACAGGTCGAAAAAAATGCTCTTTCTCTTTGTGAAGTTCGGATTTTGTTGTACCTTTGCACTGACTATATATAAAATAGGTATAACAGCAAGCGTTAAATGTGCATTAACAGCAAGCATTAATAACAAGCATTAAAATAGCAATAAGATGAAAAAATATGTTCTAGACCTTAAGGTGGTTTCTGTAGAAGCACTCAGCGATAAGCACGTATTGATTAAGCTTACCGACGAGAAGCCTTTGCCGGAAATCCTGCCTGGACAATTCGTAGAAGTAAAGGTAGATCATTCGCCTGCCACCATGCTTCGCCGTCCTATCTCCATCAATTTCGTGGATAGAGAAACCAACCAGCTCTGGCTGCTCGTTGCCATGGTGGGCGACGGAACCCGCCAGCTCGGAAAGCTTCAGGCTGGCGATACGCTCAACTGTATGCTGCCTCTGGGCAATGGTTTCACCATGCCTACAGAGAAGAGCCAGAAGTATCTCCTCGTGGGGGGTGGTGTAGGTGTGGCTCCTCTGCTCTACTTCGGAAAACTCATCAAGGAGTTTGGTGCAGATGTAACCTTCCTGCTGGGTGCCCGCAAGGCTTCCGACCTGCTGGAGCTGGATGAGTTTGCCAAGATAGGAAAGGTATGCATCACTACCGAGGATGGCTCTGCCGGCGAGGTGGGTTTCGTAACCAATCACTCTGTATTGGAGAACGAGCAGTTTGACATGATCTCTACCTGCGGTCCGAAGCCGATGATGGTGAGCGTGGCTCGCTTTGCCAAGAAGGCTGGTGTGGAGTGTGAGGTTTCCCTGGAGAACAAGATGGCGTGCGGCGTAGGTGCATGCCTCTGCTGCGTAGAGAAGACCACCGAGGGACATAAGTGCGTTTGCAAGGATGGTCCGGTCATCAACATCAAGCAGCTCACCTGGGATATCTAGTCATTCCCTAGGGTATATCTGATTGGCTCCACTCGCCCTGAAAGGGCAGAAGCACCTAGCCCAGGGCATCGCCCTGGGTATAATATATACCAAATGGCAAGTCGCCCTGAAAGGGCAAAAGCATTTGTAATCCAAATGTAATAGAATATTATTTGATTAAGAAAGATTATGGCTGATTTAAGTGTAAATATAAAAGATTTGAAGCTGAAGAATCCAGTGATGACTGCATCGGGAACTTTCGGCTACGGATTGGAGTTTGCTGATTTCGTTCCGCTGGAGGAAATCGGAGGTATCATCGTAAAGGGTACTACCCTGGAACCACGCGAGGGAAATGACTATCCACGCATGGCTGAAACTCCACAGGGAATGCTCAACTGCGTGGGCCTCCAGAACAAAGGTGTGGAGTACTTCTGCGAGCACATCTATCCTCAGATCAAGGACATCGATACCAATATGATTGTAAACGTGAGCGGACACTCGCCTGAGAGCTATGCGGAGTGTGCTGCACGCGTGAATGAGCTGGATAAGATTCCTGCCATCGAGCTGAATATTTCCTGCCCTAACGTAAAGGATGGCGGTATGGCTTTCGGCGTTACCTGCGAGGGTGCTGCAAGCGTGGTGAAGGCGGTGCGCAAGGTGTATGACAAGACCTTGATCGTGAAGCTTTCGCCTAACGTAACCAGCATTGCCGACATCGCCCGTGCGGTAGAGGCTGAGGGTGCCGACTCTGTTTCGCTCATCAACACATTGATGGGTATGGCGGTGGATATAGAGAAACGCCAGCCGCTGCTGAGCATCCGTACAGGCGGCTTGAGCGGTCCTTGTGTCAAGCCGGTGGCATTGCGCATGGTTTACGATGTGGCCCATGCCGTGAAGATTCCGGTAGTAGGACTGGGCGGTATCCAGAATGTCAAGGATGCCATCGAGTTTATGATGTGCGGTGCTACTGCCATCGAAATCGGTACTGCCAACTTCATCGATCCTGCCGTAACCAAGAAGGTGAAGGATGGTATGAACGAGTGGCTTGATGCTCACGGCTGCAAGTCGGTGACAGAAATTATCGGTGCCATCAAGTAAATGCTGGTCGCCAACAGATAAATTACACATTATTATATATAACAGAATGAACTATCGCATGTGGTTCAAGAACGGGCTGAAGGCCCAAAAGCTCCTAGCCCAGGGCATCGCCCTGGGTAATTACGGACACAAGCTTGTCGCCCTGTAAGGGCAGAAGCTTTAAAATACTGGGCAATATACAAAGCTTTTGCCCTTACAGGGCGTATTGCCGGCTGCTATCTTACCCAGGGCGATGCCCTGGGCTAGGAGCTTCTGCCCTTTCAGGGCGTGTGGGCTTACATGCGTAACTAAAATAGAATAGGTATGATGGATTTGAATGATATGAATCCCGTTCTGCTCGTAGCATCTCTTACGCAGCAGATAGCGGAGCAGGAGAAGCGGGCGGAAGCTTGCAGCGAGGATGCTGAGAACAAGGCTGCGCTGAGCAAGAACCTGCTGAGACGAGGCAATCTGCTGATGCAGATGGGCGATAAGGAGGGAGCCGGAAAGGATATGCAGAGATACCTGCAGCTGAATCCCGAGAAGATAGAGGAACTTACTGGAGAGTTTAAGGCTGAAGGAAGAGAACATTGCCGCTAATTGTCTGAGCATTGCCGCTAATTGTCTGAACATTGCCGGTAAATGTTCTTTCGAAATGATACGAATGCTGATAAAAATCTGCCAGTTTAGGGCTTTTCTGATAAAAATCTGCTGAAAATCTGCTGAAAAGCAGAAAATATAAGGAAAATAAAGAAAAAACTGACAATTTGTTTGGTGGTATCAAAGAAAAGTATTACTTTTGCAAACGAGTTGAGACTTTCATCGGTTGATGCTCGAAGCAATAAGTGAATAATAAATAAAAGAATAAGAAAATGGAAAAGTTGAACGCTTACTTTTTTAGCTATTACTTTTACTTTGCAAGCAATTGTAAAGCGGGAAGTTGCGTATATATTTCAACTTAGGATATAAGATTCTTGAAATCATCGAAACGGTCCCGCTCTATTGTGAGCAGGACCGTTTTTCGTAAAACTCGAATCCGTTTTCCATAAACGTTTTCGAAATAATCTGTTTTCAAAAACATTTTCCGAAAAATCCGTTTTCCTAAAAAAGGAGATAATGTAAAAAAGAGAGTGAAACAATGAAGAGAATTGCAATACAAGGAGAGTTGGGATCCTTCCACGACATTACCGCCCACGAGTATTTCCAGGGCGAGCAGATAGAGTTAATCTGTTGCGCTACCTTCGAGGAGGTGTTTGAGAACATCAAGCGAGATCCTACCATCATCGGCATCTGCGCCATCGAGAATACCATCGCCGGCAGTCTGCTCCACAACTACGAGCTGCTCCGGGAGAGCGGAACCACCGTGGTGGGTGAGCACAAGCTCCACATCGAGCACAGCATCTGCTGCCTGCCTTCCGACGACTGGAGTACCCTGCAAGAGGTTCACTCTCATCCTGTAGCGCTGATGCAGTGTGGCAAGTTCCTCGCCAACCATCCTGATCTCAAGGCGGTGGAGGCTGAGGATACCGCAGGTTCTGCCGCATTCATCGCCCAGCATCAGGTGCACGGATGGGCAGCCATCTGTTCTGCCTACGCCGCCAGGATGTATGGCATGAAGGTGCTGCAGGAGGGAATCCACGACAATCCGCACAACTACACCCGATTCCTCGTGGTCTGCAATCCGCAGAAGGCCGCTCTTCTCCGACCTATCGAAAAGGCCAACAAGGCGAGCATCGTCTTCAGCCTTTCACACGACAAGGGTTCGCTCTCCAAGGTTCTCACCATCCTGAGCTTCTACGACATCAATCTCACCAAGATCCAGTCGCTGCCAAGCATCGGTCATGAATGGGAATATCTCTTCTACGTGGATCTCACCTTCGATAATCTGACCCGCTATCGCCAGAGCATCGATGCCATCACACCACTCGTGAAGAAACTCACGGTGCTGGGAGAATATGAGGAAAAAGAATAGTAACATTTCAAAATAAAAGAGAATAAAAATGATACAACCAGCCAATAGAGTAACAGAAATACAGGAATACTACTTCAGCCGTAAGCTGAAGGAAGTGGCTAAGCTTAATGCCGAGGGACAGGACATCATCAGCCTCGCCATCGGAAGTCCAGACATGCCGCCTTCTAAGCAGACCATCGATACGCTCTGCGAGGTAGCCCATAACCCTGCTGCACACGGATATCAGCCTACGGTGGGCATCCCGGAGTTGCGCAAGGCGATGGCTGGTTATTACAAGAGATGGTATGACGTGGATCTTGACTGGGCTACGGAAATCCAGCCCCTCATTGGTAGCAAGGAGGGTATCCTGCACGTTACGCTCGCCTTCTGCAACCCTGGCGACGAGGTGCTCATCCCAAACCCGGGCTATCCTACCTATACTGCCATCAACAAGATTCTCGGCACCAAGATTACCTATTACGACCTGCGCGAGGACAATGAATGGCAGCCAGACTTCGAGGCGCTGGAGAAGATGGACCTCAGCCACGTGAAGCTGATGTGGACCAACTATCCGAACATGCCGACCGGAGGCGTGGCAAAGATGGAGACCTACGAGCGACTCGTGAAGTTTGCCCAGGACCACAACATCGTGGTGGTGAACGACAATCCTTATTCGCTCATCCTCAACGAGCATCCGCTGAGCATCATGCAGGTGCCGGGCGCCAAGGACTGCTGCATCGAATTCAATTCGCTCAGCAAGAGCCACAACATGCCGGGATGGCGTGTGGCTATGATTTCGAGCAACAAGCAGTTTATCTCCTGGATCCTGAAGGTGAAGAGCAACATCGACAACGGATGCTTCCGCGGAATCCAGCTCGCTGCTGCCGAGGCCATGCTCAACAATACCGATGAGTGGCACCGTGAGAACAACATCACCAACTATCGCCGCCGCCGCGACATCGCCGAGCAGATCATGCAGGTATTGGACTGCAAGTTTGATCCTAACCAGGTGGGTATGTTCCTCTGGGGCAAGATTCCGGAGAAATACGCCGATGTAGAAGACCTCACAGAGAAGATTCTCCACGAGGCGCGCGTATTCATCACCCCTGGATTCATCTTCGGAAGCAACGGCAAGCGATACATCCGCATCAGCCTTTGTGCCAAGGATGAGAAAATGAAGGAGGCGCTGGAAAGAATCAGAAAAGTCTTTGGAAAGTAAAAAAATAAAAAATTAAAATATACGACTATGGAATTAGAATTAGAACCATTGAATCTCCCTAGTGATCAGGAACGCCCTATCGTCATTGCAGGCCCATGCTCTGCAGAGACTGAAGAGCAAGTTATGACTACCGCCAAGCAGCTGGCTGCTAAAGGCTGCCACATGTTCCGCGCTGGTGTATGGAAGCCACGTACCAAACCAGGAGGCTTCGAGGGAAATGGCGAGACTGCCTTGCCTTGGATGAAGCAGGTGAAGGAGGAGACCGGTATGCTCACTGCTACCGAGGTGGCTACTCCTGAGCACGTGGAGCTCGCCTTGAAATATGGAATCGATGTTCTGTGGGTGGGAGCCCGTACTTCTGCCAATCCATTCGCCATGCAGGCACTGGCAGACAGCCTTCAGGGCGTGGATGTTCCTGTGCTGGTGAAGAACCCGGTGAATCCGGATCTTGAGCTCTGGATCGGTGCGCTCCAGCGTATCAACCAGGCTGGTATCAAGCGACTTGGTGCCATCCACCGCGGTTTCTCCAGCTTCGACAAGAAGATCTACCGCAATCTCCCTATGTGGCAGATTCCTATCGAGCTGCACCGCCGCATTCCTCAGTTGCCTATCCTCTGTGACCCTAGCCACATTGGCGGTCGCCGCGACCTCATCGCTCCTCTCTGCCAGCAGGCTATGGACCTGGGCTTCGACGGTCTGATCGTAGAGAGCCACTGCTCTCCTGATGATGCATGGAGCGATGCCAAGCAGCAGGTTACTCCAGATATCCTGGATTACATCCTGAGCCTCCTCGTAGTTCGTGATGAGCATTATTCTACAGAGGGCCTGCATCAGCTGCGCGGTCAGATTGATGAGTGCGACAACCAGCTGATGGATCTTCTTGCCAAGCGTATGCGTGTATGCCGCGAAATCGGTACCTACAAGAAGGAGCACAATATGACAATCGTACAGACCAACCGCTACAACGAGATTCTCGAGAAGCGTGGTGCCCAGGCTTCACTCTGCGGAATGAGCCCTGAGTTTGCTGCCCAGATCTTTGAGCATATCCACGAGGAGAGTGTTCGCCAGCAGTTGGAAATTCTGAATCAGAAATAAATTAAGTGAAGAGTAGAGGACGAAAGACTTCGGCCTCCACTCTTCATTCTTCACATTATAATGAAATGAGAATTTTGATAATGGGAGCAGGAAAGATGGGAAGCTTTTTCATCGACCTGCTCAGCTTCGACCACGAGGTGGCTGTGTATGAAAAGGATGCCAAGCGACTGCGCTTCACCTATAACTGCTACCGTTTCACCAAGATGGAGGAGGTGGAGATGTTCCGCCCGGAACTCGTCATCAATGCCGTAACCGTGAAATACACCATCCCGGCATTCGAGGAGTTGCTGCCACATCTCTCTAAAGACTGTATCATCAGCGACATTGCGTCGGTGAAGACAGGATTGCAGGAGTTTTACGACAAGAGCGGCTTCCGATACGTGAGCACCCACCCGATGTTCGGTCCTACATTCGCCAACCTGAACCAGCTCTCCGAGGAGAATGCGGTCATCATCAAGGAGGGCGACTATATGGGTAAGATTTTCTTCAAGGATCTCTATCAGAAGCTCGGACTGAGCCTTCATGAGTACACCTTTGATGAGCACGACCAGACGGTGGCTTACTCGCTGAGTATTCCATTTGTCAGCACTTTTGCCTTTGCGGCGGTGATGAAGCATCAGGATGCTCCTGGTACCACCTTCAAGCGCCACATGCAGATAGCCAAGGGCGTATTGAACGAGGATGACTATCTCTTGCAGGAAATCCTCTTCAACCCATATACATCTGGACAGGTGGCCCAGATTCGCGAAGAGCTGGCTGAACTCATCGACATCATCGATCACAAGGATGCCAAGCGCATGAAACTCTTCCTCACCAGAATCAGAAATCATGTGAAGGAAGACATCGAAATCAAGCAGCAGAAATAGGAAAAACAGAAGACAAAGAAGAGTAGTAGATTATGAGTGAACAGATTGATCAACAGAATAACACAGCTGAACAGCCTAGCATGTTTCAGGTGGTAAATGAGGGATTCACTACCCGAGAGGCGATTGAGGAAGCCAAGAGATGTCTGCATTGTAAGATTCCGCAGTGTAAGAAGGGATGCCCTATTGAAAACGATATACCGGATTTCGTACACGAACTGTCGATGGGTAACATGGGTGCTGCGATGAGCATCATCAATGCCAAGAGCAATCTGCCGGCTATCTGTGGACGCGTGTGTCCACACGAGAAGCAGTGCCAGGGACATTGTGTGCTCGGCAAGAAGGGAAAACCTGTACAGATTGGAAAATTGGAGCAGTTTATCGCTGACTTCGATACCAAGATGAAGCTCTCCCGTGAGCTCCTGCCACAGAAAACCCGTGGTAGAGTGGCTGTAATCGGTTCGGGTCCTGCAGGACTTACCGTAGCCGGTGATTTGGCAAGACAGGGATTCAATGTAACGATTTTTGAAGGACAGGCTGAACCGGGTGGCGTACTGATGTACGGTATTCCGGAGTATCGCTTGCCAAAGACTGTGGTGCGCGATGAGGTGAGCAAGATTGCTGCCTTGGGCGTGCAGTTTATCACCAACTGTATGGTGGGCGAAAACAATGTCACCATCGACAGTCTCTTCCGTGCCGGTTATGATGCCATCTTCATGGGTACCGGTACCAGCGTGCCTCAGAATATGGACTCTACACCGGGCAGCAAGCTCCATGGTGTAAGCCAGAGTACCTACTTCCTGCATAATGTAAATGCCTATAACGAAGGTGCTTTGCCCCGCGATATGGTTCCTTTGCGCGATGGCGAGAAGGTAGGTGTAATCGGTGGTGGAAATGTGGCGATGGATGCTGCCCGTACTGCCATCCGTCTGGGTGCTGACGTTACCGTATTGTACAGAAAGACCCAGGAGGAAATGCCTGCCATCAAGAGCGAATACGAGGATGCCGTAAAGGAAGGTGTGAAGTTTGAATGGAAAACTACCGTAGAAGCCTTCCTGAAGGGTAAGAATGGCAGACTGGGAAGCTGCGTGCTGAATACACCTGAGGGCGAAAGGGTAGAGAATTTTGATAGAATCTATCTGGCTATCGGTTCGCGCCCTGCCAACCGTATCGTTTCTACTACTGCTGGAATCGAGGTGGATGAGAAGGGATATGTAAAGGTGGTAGATCGTCCTTTCGGAATGACTACCCGTCGTGGCGTATTCGCCGGAGGTGATGTGGTGCATCGCCCTCAGACCGTAGTGCTGGCGATGAAGGCTGCCAAGGAGGTGGCTCAGGGTATCGCGCAGTATGTGGATGCCATCAAGCTCCTGGAAGAAGCCAAGCGTATCGAAAAAGAAGGTTCCTGCTCGTAGAGGTTAATATCTGCTTAATCTGGTTAATATCTATTGCAATATTTTGCGGAATGAAGGATTCTTGTTATTTTTGCCTACAAAAAAGCAAAGATTATGAAGAAAATTATATTTTTGATGATAGCCCTGCTGTCGATGGCTTCCATGGTCTTTGCGCAGAAAACATGCGTCATCGCATCTGCCGAGGATCATGTGCCTATCAGGGAAGCCCTCATTCATACGAACAATAACCATTGGGCGCGTACCGACTATCGGGGTTACTGGAACATGCGCTACCAGTTTGATTCTGCTACCGTATCCAAACCGGGCTATATCAAGGCAACTATCCGCTATCAGGAGTTGCCTGATACCGTTTTTCTCCTTCCCGAAGCCAAACAGATTGGTGAAGTGACCGTTTGGGGCAAGAACCAGGAGCATATCGACAATATGGAAGAGCAGATACAAGAGAAGGTGAATTCTGTGCCAACATCACCGGGAGGAATCGGCTTCGATGCCTTCGGCTGGATGGACAAGCAGGGCAGCCGCGACCGGAAGCACAAGAAGCAGGCTCAGGAAATCTTCAAGAAGATGGACAGAAAGGATCCTATCGTCTCTGCCTACGAAAAGGCTACGGGAAAGAAGTATGAACTGAAAAATCCTATCAATCTGAGCGCTAACAAGAAAGAAACTTTGGAAAAGCAGGATGAGACCAGGCAGGAATCATCAGAGAAAACGCTTCCAAATGTTCAAAATGAAGCAAAAGAGCAAGAAAATGAAAAATAATCGAGATTGAGTTGGCTTTCTCGGAAAAAGTTCGTAACTTTGTGCCCGAAATAAAAAAGTACAATTAAGAACATGTTTGAAAATTTAAGTGATAGATTAGAACGTTCCTTCAAAATTCTGAAGGGTGAGGGTAAAATTACCGAAATCAACGTGGCTGAGACCATGAAGGATGTGCGCCGTGCACTCCTCGATGCCGACGTTAACTATAAAGTTGCCAAGGAATTCACCAACAAGGTGAAGGAAAAAGCACTCGGCATGAATGTTTTGACAGCCGTGAAGCCAGGCCAGCTGATGGTGAAGTTGGTTCACGACGAACTCGCTGAGCTGATGGGAGGCGAGGAAGCTCCATTGCATTTGGAAAGTCGCCCTGCTGTAATCCTGATGAGTGGTTTGCAGGGTTCTGGTAAGACTACCTTCAGCGGTAAGCTTGCCAATATGCTCAAGAACAAGAAAGGCAAGAAGCCTTTGCTCGTGGCTTGCGACGTATATCGTCCTGCTGCTATCCAGCAGCTCCATGTAGTAGGCGAACAGGTGGGTGTGCCTGTATATAGTGAGCCTGATAACAAGGATGTACTCAGCATCGCTGACCACGCTTTGCAGCAGGCTAAGACCAACGGCAACGATGTGGTCATCGTCGATACTGCCGGTCGATTGGCTGTTGATGAGCAGATGATGCAGGAAATCAGCAACCTCAAGAATCATCTCAACCCGGATGAGACTCTCTTCGTAGTTGACTCCATGACGGGTCAGGATGCTGTAAATACAGCCAAGGAGTTCAACGACCGCCTCGACTTCAATGGTGTAGTTCTCACCAAGCTCGATGGTGATACTCGTGGTGGTGCTGCCCTCAGTATCCGCACCGTGGTTACCAAGCCTATCAAGTTTATCGGTACCGGCGAGAAGATGGAGGCTATCGATGTGTTCCATCCTGCTCGAATGGCAGACCGTATCCTCGGAATGGGTGACGTGGTTTCGCTGGTAGAGCGCGCACAGGAGCAGTTTGACCTGGAGGAGGCTAAGAAGTTGGAGAAGAAGATTCGCAAGAACCAGTTCGATTTCAATGACTTCTACAATCAGATTCAGCAGATCAAGAAGATGGGTAACATCAAGGATCTGGCTGCGATGATTCCGGGTGTAGGCAAGGCTATCCGTGATGTTGATATCCCAGAGGATGCCTTCAAGGGTATCGAGGCTATCATCCAGAGTATGACTCCTAAGGAGCGTACCAATCCATCTATCCTCAATACATCTCGCCGCCAGCGTATCGCCAAGGGTTCTGGTACCAATATCCAGGAGGTAAACAAGCTCATCAAGCAGTTTGAACAGACACGCAAGATGATGCAGATGATGACTGGCAACAAGATGGCGCAGATGATGGGCCGTATGAAGGGTATGCCAGGTATGCCTAAGATGCCAGGTATGTAATTCAGAAGCAGAGAGCCAAGGCTCGAAGCTTATCAATGTAAAATTCTTAAAATAGAAAAAGTAAGATGCAACTAATAGACGGAAAGGCTACAGCAGCCGCCATAAAGGAACAGATTGCTCAGGAGGTGGCTCAGATTGTAGCCGCAGGAGGCAAACAGCCACATCTGGTGGCTGTGCTGGTGGGTCACGATGGTGGCAGCGAAACCTATGTGAAGAACAAGGTTCTGGCATGCGAAAAGTGCGGATTCAAATCTACGCTGATCCGTTTTGAGGAGGATGTTACTGAGGAGGAGCTTCTGCAGTGTGTAGATAAGCTCAACAAGGATGCTGACGTGGATGGTTTCATTGTGCAGCTGCCTTTGCCGAAGCACATCGACGAGCAGAAGATTACCATGGCGATAGACTATCGCAAGGATGTGGATGGCTTCCATCCCGTGAATGTGGGTAGAATGTCGCTGGGTATGCCTAGTTTCATCTCGGCTACTCCGCTTGGAATCCTCACCCTGCTGCAGCATTATCAGATAGAAACCAGCGGTAAGAAGTGTGTTATCCTGGGCAGAAGCAACATCGTGGGCAAGCCTATGGCCCAGCTGATGATGCAGAAGCAGTATGGAGATGCTACGGTTACCGTGTGCCACTCGCACTCCAAAAATCTGAAGGAGGAGTGCCGGGAGGCGGATATTATCATTGCGGCTATCGGTAAGCCTGATTTCGTAACAGCCGATATGGTTAAACCGGGAGCTGTTGTCATCGACGTGGGTACGACTCGTGTACCTGACGCCACCAGAAAAAGCGGATTCCGCCTGAATGGTGACGTGAAGTTCGATGAAGTGGCTGAAAAGTGTTCTTTCATTACTCCAGTACCGGGCGGAGTGGGTCCGATGACCATCTGCTCGCTGATGAAGAATACGCTTGCCGCAGGAAAAAAAGAAATTTATGATTAGATCTCTCTATTCCATTAGGGAGTGTATTAGGTTTAGTTGTTAGGTTGGGGGCAGGTTGCTGTGAAGCATTCTACCCCTTTTTTATTAACTTTATACGATTTTTAAGTCGTATCATCTATATATATTAATGTAATACAATTGAGAATCTAAAAACAAGCAAAAAATAAATAAGAAGTAATATGATGAAACCAAAGTATCTACTCTTCTCGGCTGCCCTGTTGGCTATGACCCAAGCTGTGGCGCTGACTCCTGTCAGAAAGCAGACTCAAATGCCAGCTGCCAAGAAACAAGTTAATAAGGCGACTTTGTCTGTTGCAGATAAGGATGCACCTGCCTATACCATAGTGGGCAAGGATTCTACCTGCCAGATTTTCGTGTATTCTCCAGCTCCCAACCAGGGACTGCATCTCGCTTATCTTACAGACGATGAAAGATGGGTGGATGTAGGTCAGCTCTGTGCCTCTGACTTCGGACCTTGGGGCAGTGAGAAAAAGATGTATCGCCCATTCGTTCTCAAGGCAAATGATGGTACCTGGCGGGCTCTTTGGAGTGTAAATAAGACCTCACCACAGTTTGCTGTGGCTTATTCTGAAGATCTCGTAACCTGGCGACCACAAGATTATCCTATCATGAAGGAGAAGAATATCAGTGATGTGGCTGCCTATCAGATGGAAGATGGAACCTTCGACCTTTATCTGAAGACGGAGAAAGGCAAAAGATACGTTCATGCCGACAAGGATTTCCGCATCTTCCAGGAAGATTCGCTGGAAGCTGCTGCAGATGAAATCCTCTGGCAGCGCGATACGGCTACCATCAATGGTAAACTGATAGAGGGTAACGACTTCGAGATTCCGGCCATTCATCTGAACTATATCCGCGCCTGGCATAAGGCTCTGGCTGAGGAAGCAAAGGAAAACAGCCGGAAGCTGCCTAAGAATGAGGCTGATTTGAAGGCTTATATCGCTGATGTAGAGGAGAAAATCAAGAATGAGCAAGGTGAGGAGGCTGTCCTTCAGCACGCTAAAATGGTAAAGGAGGCGGATGCAGCAGATGCTTTCACGGCTAAGCTCACGGTGAATCCGCAGAAGAGTCATCGCATCAGCGACAAGCTTATCGGCATCTTCTTCGAGGATATCAGCAGAGCTGCCGATGGCGGACTCTGTGCAGAACTCCTGCAGAATGGCGATTTCGAATACAATGGTGAGCGAAAAGGCTGGAATGCTGCAACTGCCTGGATGGGAATTGAGGCTTCATCTTCTTCTGTATCGTCATCCTCTTCTGCCATCATTTCTACAGAAAATGGGGTAAGCGTGAATAATCCGCATTATGCCATCCTCTCATCTACACCTATTTATAATATAGGATGGGAGGGAATCGTCATCAAGTGTGGTGCCGCTTACGAAGTGAGTCTGTATGCCCGTTGTATCGACGGCAAGAAAAAGCAGCTTACTGTAGCACTCGTAGATCAGGAAGGACTTCCGATAGCTCAGGCTAAGCTGAAGGTGCAGGGACCTGATTGGGCTGAATACAAGGCGCAGCTTGTCATCACAGACAAATATAAAGGTGAACTGGGCAAGGATACCCGTTTTGCCCTCTTGCCTAAGGGAGAGGAAAAGGTAGCCGTAGATATGGTGAGCCTGATGCCGCAGGATACCTACAAAGGTCATGGTCTGAGAAAGGATCTTGCTGAGATCATCGCTGAGCTGAAGCCTCGCTTCGTGCGTTTCCCTGGTGGATGTATGCTCCACGGACAGGGACTCGGCAACATCTATCATTGGAAAGAGAGTATCGGTGAACTGAAAGACCGAAAACCGGCTCTCAATATCTGGAACTATCACCAGACCCGTAAGCTGGGGTTCTTCGAGTATTTCCAGTGGTGTGAGGATATGGGCGCTGAGCCTCTGCCAGTATTGGCTGCTGGTGTACCTTGTCAGAACTCCCAGCCTAATGCGCAGGGCATCTGCGGACAGCAGGGCGGAATCCCAATGGCAGAAATGCCAAAGTATGTGCAGGATGTTCTCGACCTGGTAGAGTGGGCGAATGGTGATCCTGCCACATCGAAGTGGGCAAAGATGAGAGCGGATGCCGGACATCCGGCTCCTTTCAATCTCAAGATGGTAGGTATCGGAAACGAAGATCTGATTTCCACCGATTTCGAACAGCGCTATCTGATGATCTGCAAGGCTCTCAAGGAGAAGCATCCGGAAATTGAAGTAGTAGGTACTGTAGGTCCATTCCATAGTCCATCTTCCGACTATATCGAGGGCTGGAAGATTGCAAAGGAGAATAAAAAATGGATTGATGCGGTAGATGAGCACTATTATGAGCAGCCAGGATGGTTTATCAATCATCAGGATTACTACGATCATTACGACCGTAAGGCTCCGAAGGTGTATCTGGGCGAGTATGCTGCAAATGGCAATAATGAATTAGACCGCGCTTTGGCAGAGGGTATTCATCTCTGTAATGTGGAACGTAACGGAGATGTCGTGGAAATGACTTCTTATGCTCCTCTGCTCTGCAAGGATGGCTATCATAACTGGAACCCGGATATGATCTACTTCGATAATTCGGAGAAAATCCGACTCACCGAGAGTTACAAGATGCAGAAGATGTTTGGTCAGCATTCCGGTGATACTTATATTGTATCTAGCCTGAACCTTCCTGCAGCTCTCAAGAAGTACGTGGGCACCAGCGTGGTAAAGGTTTCCAAGACCGGTAAAACCTGGCTCAAGGTGGTGAATGCCTTGCCTCGAACGCTGAAACTCCAGGTGGAAGCACAAGGAGCTGGTGCTGGCAACAAGCAGGTTGAGGTGAAGGCTCGTTCTGCCGAGGTCTTTGAACTCTAATCTGTTTGTATAAGACATATAAGGACCCTTGTATTATTGCACAATCGGGCTGCTTTTGTGTAAGGGGTCTGATAAATTGTAAGCAATTTAGCTTATTTCCTAACAAAAATCCGCAAAAATTGAAAGTTTTTGCGGATTTTGTTGTTTGTTTCATAAATTCTCACTATCTTTGCAGTCAAAATTGTAAGAAGAAGGCTTGAGAGAGACCTTCTGGTAATAAAGAACAAGATAATATAAAGAGATAATAACGATATGAAACATCCATTAAGAAGTAGCGTCTGTACTGAAGGCAGAAGAATGGCAGGTGCCAGAGCACTCTGGGTAGCTGCAGGTATGAAACATGAGCAGTTTGGCAAACCTATTATCGCCATCGTGAACAGTTTCACGCAGTTTGTTCCGGGACATACTCATCTTCACGAAATCGGTCAGATTGTCAAGAAGGAAATTGAAGCTATGGGTTGCTATGCAGCTGAGTTCAATACTATCGCTGTTGACGACGGTATCGCTATGGGTCACGACGGAATGCTCTATTCACTCCCAAGTCGCGATATTATTGCTGATTCTGTGGAATATATGGTGAATGCGCACAAGGCTGATGCTATGATCTGCATTTCCAACTGTGATAAGGTTACCCCAGGTATGTTGATGGCGTCTATGCGTCTGAATATTCCTACTGTATTCTGTTCTGGAGGTCCGATGGAGGCTGGTCGCTGGAAAGGCGAGAATGCTGACTTGATTACCGCTATGATTAAGGGTGCTGATACCAGTGTCAGCGATGAGGAAATGAAACAGATTGAGCAGTGTGCTTGCCCTGGATGTGGTAGCTGCTCTGGTATGTTTACCGCTAACTCTATGAATTCTCTCACAGAGGCTATCGGTTTGAGTCTTCCTGGCAATGGTACTATTCTCGCTACTCACAAGAACCGCATCGAACTCTTCAAGGCTGCGGCTCGTCAGGTTGTAAAGAATGCCTACGCTTATTATGAGGATGGCGATGAGAGCGTATTGCCACGTAGCATTGCTACCCGTGATGCCTTCCTCAATGCCATGACTCTCGATATTGCAATGGGTGGTAGTACAAATACAGTGCTCCATCTCTTGGCTGTGGCTCAGGAAGCAGGTGCCGATTTCAAGATGGAAGATATCGATCAGCTCAGTCGCAAGGTTCCTTGCCTCTGCAAGTTGAGTCCTAATACTCAGAAGTATAGCGTTCAGGAATGCAACCGTGCCGGTGGTATCCTGGGTATCCTGAACGAACTTAACAAGGGTGGCCTTATCAATGGTGCTGTGAAGCGTGTGGATGGCAAGACTCTCGATGAGCAGATGAAGAAATACGATATCACAGGTGCCGAGATTGATCCTGAGGCTGACCGCATCTATCATTCTGCTCCAGGCAGAAAATTCTCCACTCAGATGGGTAGTCAAGATGCACAGTGGGAGAGTCTTGATACAGATAGAGAGAATGGCTGTATCCGTGATCTCGAACATGCTTATACCAAGGATGGTGGTCTTGCAGTACTCTTCGGTAATATCGCGCAGAATGGTTGCGTAGTGAAGACCGCAGGTGTGGATCCTGTACTCTGGCATTTCGAGGGTCCAGCAGTATGCTTCGATTCTCAGGAAGATGCCTGCGAGGGTATCCTTGGTGGTAAGGTGAACTCTGGTGATTGTGTTGTCATCACACACGAGGGTCCTAAGGGTGGTCCTGGTATGCAGGAGATGCTGTATCCAACTTCATACATCAAGAGCCGTCACCTCGGTAAGGAGTGTGCCCTCATCACAGATGGTCGATTCTCAGGAGGTACATCTGGCTTGAGTATCGGTCACATTAGCCCAGAGGCTGCTGCTGGTGGTAACATCGGCAAAATCAAGGATGGCGATATCATCATTATCGATATTCCTAGCCGCTCTATCAATGTGAAGCTTTCCGACGAGGAACTTGCTGCACGTCCACAGCAGCCGCTGAAGCGTAATCGTCAGGTTAGTAAGGCTTTGCGTGCATACGCACAGAGCGTAAGCTCTGCTGATAAGGGTGGTGTAAGAATCATTGATTAATCCTTTCCTGGTTTCCCAGGCAAGAAGGTTTGTCTTTGACAACAAAGAAAATAAAGTTTTTGAATTATTCAGAATAAGATATAGATAAATGGCAAAAGAAGTAATAACAGGAGCTGAAGCATTGATGCGCTCCCTGCATAACGAAAGGGTTAAGACCATCTTCGGTTACCCAGGTGGTAGCATCATGCCAGTGTTTGATGCACTGTATGGTTACACGAGAGGAGAGAAGAAGATGTTCGATCACATCTTGGTTCGTCACGAGCAGGCTGCTGCTCACGCTGCACAGGGCTACGCCCGAGTCAGCGGCGAAGTGGGTGTTACTCTCGTTACTAGTGGTCCTGGAGCAACTAATACGCTCACCGGTATTGCGGATGCCATGATGGATTCTACACCTATCGTGGTCATCGCCGGACAGGTGGGTGTGGGCGCTTTGGGTACTGATGCCTTCCAGGAAGTTGACCTGGTGGGCGTTACCCAGCCTATCTCTAAGTGGTCTTATCAGATTCGTCGTCCTGAGGATGTGGCATGGGCTGTAAGCCGTGCCTTCTTTATCGCTCGTAGCGGTCGTCCGGGACCTGTAGTACTCGACTTCACCAAGAATGCTCAGATTGCTACTTGTGAGTGGGAACCAGTGAAATGTGAGAAGGTTACATCTTATAATCCATATCCGAAGATTGATGAAAAGGCTGTAGCTGAAGCTGCTGAACTCATCAATCAGGCAAAGCGCCCTTTCGCTCTCGTCGGTCATGGCGTAGAACTGGGTGGTGCTCATAATGAACTGGTTGAATTCCTGGAGAAGGCTGATATCCCGGCTGGTCGTACCCTGCTCGGTCTCTCAGCTCTTCCTAGCAACCATCCGCTTAATATGGGTATGCTCGGTATGCATGGTTCTTATGCTACCAATATGAAGACTCAGGAGTGTGATGTGCTCATTGCCATCGGTATGCGATTCAGCGACCGTATCACGGGCGTTCCTTCCAAATATGCTAAGCAGGCTAAGATTATCCATCTTGATATTGATAAGTCGGAAATCGATAAAGTCATCAAGACTGATGTGGCTGTGATTGGCGATTGCAAGCAAACGTTGCCTGCCATCACTCGTCTCTTGAACAAGAATGTTCATCGCGAGTGGAGAGATTCCTTCGAGGAATATCGCAAGCAGGAGCAGGAGAAGGTTATCGAGAAGGATATTCATCCTAGTGAAGGCCCTCTGCTGATGGGTGAGGTGACCAATGTGGTGACTGAAGCTACCAATAATGAGGCTGTTCTCGTGAACGACGTAGGTCAGAACCAGATGATCAGTAGCCGCTACTTCAAGTTCACCAAGAAACTGAGTATTGTTACCAGTGGTGGTTTCGGAACCATGGGCTTCGGTCTTCCTGCTGCTATCGGTGCAACATTCGGCGCACCAGACCGTACCATCTGCTGTTTCTTCGGTGATGGCGGTTTCCAGATGAACATCCAGGAATTGGGTACCATCATGGAGCAGCAGGCACCAGTGAAGATGATTCTCTTGAACAATAACTATCTGGGCAATGTACGCCAGTGGCAGGATTTGATGTTTGAGGGACGTCGCTCTTTCACCCATATGCTGAACCCTCGTTATGAGGAAATTGCCAAGGCTTATGGCATTCCTTACGATGTGGTAATCGACCGCAAGGATCTGAAGGCGAAGGTTGAGAAGATGATCAGCACCAAGGGACCTTACCTTTTGGAATGCGCCATCAAGGAAGATGAGGATATTGTTCCTATGACTCTGCCGGGAAAGAGTGTGGACGAAATGCTGCTTGAACTCCACTATTAATGGCTTTCGGCTATATATATAATAAGGTGTAACTATACATTTTAAATAATAGAAATAAAATGGAGAATAACAACGATAAGAAATTATATACATTGCTTGTCTATTCTGAGAATATTGCAGGTATTCTGAATCAGATTACGGCTGTATTTACAAGAAGACAGGTGAATATCGAGAGCTTGAATGTGTCGGCTAGCAGTATCAAGAACATCCACAAATATACCATCACGGTATGGAGTGATGCTGAGCAGATTGAGAAAATCAACAAGGCAATAGAGAAGAAAATTGATGTGGTGAAGAGTGATTATTATACAGATGATCAGATTTTCATCCACGAGGTAGCACTCTACAAGATTTCTACTCCTATTCTCTTGGAGAATCCTGAGGTTTCCCGTACTATCCGCAAGCACGATGCTCGTATGATGGAGGTGAATCCTACCTATAGTACTGTACTCTTGGCGGGTCTTACTGAGGATATCGCTGATCTTTTCCATCAGCTCAACAGTTTCGATTGTCTTTTGCAGTACAGTCGAAGTGGTAGAATTGCCGTTACAAGAAGCTTCGATGAGCCTATCTCTGATTATCTGAAAAAGAATTCAGAAGAATAGTCTCGGACAGGAATTCTGAAAGAATATATTGATTCTGGAACAAACAGATTTAAACGAGGAAAATCCCTTTGCTTACCTGGTTGGAAGACCAAGAGCAGAGGGATTTTTTAGTTTCTTGTATGTAATAAAGATATAGGGGGCTTCGTTATATATATAATAAGGTATAAAACAATAAATCAAAAACCGAAGAATATGAAACAGGAATTATTAGATAAGGTAGGTTGCTACGAGTTTCTGGCGGAACCTTTCCATTGCGATTTTGCAAGTCGTCTGTTTATGGGGCATTTGGGAAATCATCTTCTGAATGCTGCCGATTTCCATAGTAATGATCGTGGTTATGGAATGAACTATCTGATGCCCCGACACAAAACCTGGGTCTTGAGTCGTCTCGCTATCGAGATGCAGGAAATGCCAAAGTCTTATGATAAGTTTTATGTAGAAACCTGGGTAGAGAGTGCAATGAAGTACTTCACTAGCCGAAACTTTAAGATCTGTTCATCTGTTTCGGATGGTTCTGAAGCAGAGAAGGTATATGGCTATGGTAAAAGTGTCTGGGCGATGATCGATACAGAGACCCGTCAGCCAGTGGATATTTTCAGTATCCATGATGGACTTATCAAGGAATATATAGAAACAGAGAAACCTTGTCCTATTGCAGCCAGCTCTCGTGTCAAGATGGGTAAGAATGCAGAATTGGTACGTACTATTCATACCTATTATAATGATGTAGATGTAAATGGCCATATTAATTCTGTGAAATATATCGAGCATGTACTCGATCTTTTTGACCTAGATTATTACAAGACTCATTTTTTACAGCGCTTCGAAATCGCATACGTAGCAGAGAGTCATCAGGGCGATCAGCTGAATTTCTATGTAGAGAAGGTGGGTGATGGGGGAAAAACAGAAAAAGAAGCTTCTGTTAACGAACCTCAAAAAATGGAAGAATTTTGCATAAAAATAACAAAAATCAGCCAAAATAGCGATATTGAGGTGGAAGTTGTAAGGAGTAAGGTGAAATTTATAAAAAAATGAAAGAAAAATTTGGTGGTTTCATAGAAATTCATTACCTTTGCACTCGAAATAAAAAATAAACCCAGTGCCGCTTCCTCGTGTAGGTGGTGGACGGATCAAACAGGCTCTCTTTGGATAAGAATACAGCTCGCATCCGTATGGACAAGTATAACCCGCGGCTCCACAATAGGCAAGCCGCACAAAAATTAAGTTACAATTATGGCAGAAATGAATTTCGGTGGCGTAATGGAAACTGTTGTCACCAGTCATGAATTTTCATTGGAGAAAGCACGTGAAGTATTGAAGAACGAAACTATCGCAGTTATCGGTTACGGTATCCAGGGTCCTGGTCAGGCTTGCAACCTTCGCGATAATGGTTTCAACGTCATCGTCGGACAGCGTCAGGGTAAGACCTACGAGAAGTGTTTGAAGGATGGCTGGGTACCAGGCAAGACTTTGTTCTCTATCGAGGAAGCTGCTGAGAAGGGTACTATCATCTGTATGTTGCTTTCTGATGCCGGTCAGATTGCTTGCTGGCCAAAGATTAAGCCATACCTCACACCAGGTAAGACTTTGTATTATTCACATGGTTTCGCTATCAACTGGAGCGATCGCACAGGCGTTGTTCCACCTAAGGATATTGATGTTATAATGGTTGCACCTAAGGGTTCTGGTACTTCTCTCCGCACTATGTTCTGCGAGGGTCGTGGTTTGAACTGTTCTTACGCTGTTTACCAGGATGCATCTGGCAAGGCAGAGGAAAAGACTATTGCCTTCGGTATCGGTATCGGTGCAGGTTATCTGTTCAAGACTACATTCCAGCGTGAGGCTACTTCTGACCTTACTGGTGAGCGTGGTTCTTTGATGGGTGCTATCGAGGGTCTCTTGGAGGCTCAGTACGATGTACTCCGTGAGAATGGTCACTCTCCATCTGAGGCATTCAACGAGACTGTTGAGGAGTTGACTCAGAGCCTTGGCCCTCTCTTTGGTGCTAAGGGTATGGATTGGATGTATGCTAACTGTTCTACAACAGCTCAGCGTGGTGCTCTTGATTGGGCTCCTCGTTTCCGTGAGGCTATCAAGCCTGTTATGGAGTGGTTGTATTACTCTGTTAAGACTGGTAATGAGGCTCAGATTTCTATCGACAAGAACTCTCAGGCTGATTACCGTGAGAAGTTGAACGCAGAACTCGAGGCTATGCGTAACAAGGAGATGTGGCAGGCTGGTGTTACTGTACGTAAGCTTCGTCCTGAGAATAACTAATTTTTTTCTCGTACATAATGTTATAAAGGGAGCGGTCCGCGATGGGTCGCTCCCTTTTACGTATATGATAAAGTCGAAAGGAGGTTGCTTTTCCAATCATCCTTTCGACTTTCAATGATCCTTTTATCTTTTCAATTATCCTTTTTTTTCTATGACTTTGAGGTCTTCTATGATGATTTCTTCTTCTGCAATCTTTCTGCGGAATTCCTTTTCTTTCTCTTCCGTTTCCTTCGCCAGGCAAACATCACACTGCTGGCATTTCGTTTCATTATGTTCACCAAAATAGGCGAGTAACTGGCGTGAGCGGCATATCTCATCATTTTTGGCATATTGCAGCATGCTTTGAATACGCTTCATATATTGCTCTCTTCGGCCTTCCCATACCTCTTGCGGAATCTGTACCTTGTTGCCATCCACACGGTCGCGTGTATAGCTGATGAAAGGTATCTTGCGGCGGGGGATGAATTTGATGATGTGGCGGGCTGCCAGGTTCTTTAATGCAAAATATACCTGCTGGATGTTTAATTCCGCCTGGCGGGCAATAAGATGCTCGTCTATGAAGGTAAGATCCACAAACAGACTGCCGTAGCTGCGCAGTAATGCTGTGATGACCGCCTCCTGTGTAGGAGGAAGCTGATCGAGTATATAAAGTTCGTTTCTGCCCAGGAGAAACATAACGCGGGCTTTACCATCTGGATCGTCCTCGTAGTGCAGATAGCCGCTTCGTTCAAGAATCCTGAGGGCAGAATCTACTTTGGTAGGGAAAAACTTGTAGGTGATGCAGAATTTATCGATGTCAAACTCGAAGGTCTTGCCACATCCGCTACCTACACCTATCTGGTAGAAGTAGGCAAGATGTTCGTAAACGTCCTGTATCATTTCTTTAGGTGGAAAGGTATCATCTATTCGTTTCTTGAGTTTCGACTCGTCGCTTCTGTCAAAAAGCAGTACAGCATAGGATTTCTCCCCATCTCTTCCGGCACGTCCAGCCTCCTGGAAGTAAGCCTCAAGTGAATCGGGACAGTCTATGTGAATCACCATCCTCACATCGGGTTTGTCTATTCCCATTCCAAAGGCGTTTGTGGCGCACATCACCCTTACTTCGTCTGCCTGCCAGGCTTTCTGTCGCACATCCTTCTCATCAGGAGCGAGTCCGGCGTGGTAAAAGGTGGCGGAAATACCTTTCTTAGACAATAGTTCAGCCATTTCCTTGGTGCGTTTTCTACTTCGGGCATAGACTATGGCTGAGCCTTTCACGCTTTGCAGGATATGCACCATTTCACCCTGCTTATTGGAAGTGTTGCGTACAACATAAGCGAGGTTCTTGCGTTCGAAGCTCATCTTAAACACATTCTTTTCTGCAAAATGGAGTCTTTCCTGTATATCATCCACAACTTCTGGAGTCGCAGTCGCTGTAAGAGCAAGGATAGGTGCCTGGGGAATCATTTCCCTGATTTTGGCTATCTGCAGGTAAGAAGGGCGGAAATCGTAGCCCCATTGGCTGATACAATGGGCTTCATCTACTGTGATGAAACTTACATGGATGTGTTTGAGCTTGGTCTGAAAGAGTTCTGATGCGAGTCGTTCTGGTGAAACGTAGAGAATCTTTACGCCCCCGAAGATACAGTTGTCGAGCGTCTGGAGAATTTCGTTTCTCGATTTGTCTGCATAGATGGCATCAGCCAGTATACCTCGTTCTCTAAGATGCTGTACCTGGTCTTTCATCAGGGCGATGAGAGGGGTGATAACGATACATACACCTTCCTTGACCAAGGCAGGCACTTGGAATGTGATGGATTTGCCGCCACCTGTAGGCATAAGACCGAGGGTATCCCGTCCGCAGGCAATGCTTTCGATGATATTGCGTTGAATGCCTCGGAAATCAGGATACCCCCAATACTTTTGCAGAATAAGTTGAAATTGATCTGCCATTTTTTCTTAGTCATTTGGCCTGATAGCCTCTATTTGAAGTTGGACTTGATTCTTCTTGAAAATATTGTCCTCAATGGTGTATGCAATGTCGAAACTGCGGCGGCTTTTGATGTATCGGGCAGCCGCGCTTTGCCCGAAGGCAATTCCGTTCATTACGGTACTCGATTTAGAATCTACCAATTCCAGTTTGATATGCTCTTGCTCTCTGCCCACCACCTTGCTGGTGCCGTAATCATATACGTTCTGCGTGCAGAATACGGGTTTGCTATTGCATGGACCAAAAGGTGAGAACTTCTTTAAATCTGAGTGCAGCTGCTTCGTTATGTCCTTGAAGTCTATCATCGCATCTATGTTGAGCATCGCTTCCGTCTGTTCGGGAGCGATATGTTCTGCCACGTACTGGTGGAATCTGTCTCTAAACTCCTTCACGTTTTCCCATTTCATCGTAAGTCCGCAGGCATAGGTGTGGCCTCCGAAGTTGATAAGCAGGTCGCGGCAACTCTTGATGGCAGAATATACATCGAATCCTGTTACGCTGCGAGCCGAACCTGTTGCAAGGTCTCCGTCACGGGTCAATACCACGGTAGGACGGAAGTAGATTTCCGTAAGTCGGGATGCAACGATGCCGATGACTCCCTTTTTCCAACCTTCATCATAGAGTACGATGCTGGAGTTGTGTTTCTGTGTCTCCAGTCGTGACACGATTAGATTGGCTTCTTCTGTCATCTGCTTGTCTATGTCCTTGCGTTGTTCGTTGTACTCATTGATGTGCTTTGCCATTTTCAGAGCCTGCCCGAAGTCTCGCTCTACCAGCAGATCCACGCTTTCCTTGCCGTTCTCCATACGTCCTGATGCATTGATGCGTGGTCCTAGCTTGAAGACGATGTCACTCATAGACAGCTCTCTTCCGTTGAGTCCGCAGATATCGATAATCGCCTTGAGTCCGATACTTGGATTGGTATTGAGAAGTTTGAGTCCGTGGAAGGCAAGGATTCGGTTTTCATCCACCACAGGCACTATGTCGGCAGCAATGCTCACGGCACAGAAGTCGAGTAATGGGATGAGGCGTGAGAAAGGAATGTTGTTGTTCTTGGCAAAAGCCTGCATGAACTTGAATCCTACGCCACAACCGCAGAGATGTTTGAATGGGAACGGATCATCCGGGCGTTTGGGGTTAAGTATGGCCACAGCTGGTGGCATCACGTCGTCAGGGACATGATGATCGCAGATGATGAAGTCTATGCCAAGATTCTTGGCATATTCTATCTCCTGGATAGCTTTGATGCCGCAATCTAGGATAATGATGAGTTTTACACCTGTTTCGTGCGCAAAGTCTATTCCCTTTTTGCTTACTCCATAGCCTTCGTCGTATCGGTCTGGTATGTAGTAATCAATGTTGGAATAAAACTGTTGCAGAAACTTGTACACCAATGCTACAGCCGTGCATCCATCCACGTCATAGTCTCCATAGACCATGATGCGCTCCTTTCTTCCCATAGCATCGTTGAGGCGATCTACTGCGATATCCATATCCTTCATCAGGAATGGATTGATGAGATCTGACAGCTGGGGGCGGAAAAAACGCTTGGCTGCAGATTCTGTCGTAATGCCTCGATGGATGAGAAGCTTGGCTAGGATAGGGCTGATACTGAGTTTGTCGGCTAGTTCTTTAGCCGATTTCTCCAGCTCTGGTGTCGGTTCTTCGTAATTCCATTTAAAATGCATTTTAATTATTTTTTATTTCTGCCCCCAAAGTTACGAAATTAAAATGACAATCGAAAATGTTTATGAAGTATTTTATTTAAAAATATCTAGATTTAAGTAAAAATAATACTTGTAGGTAAACAAAAAGGCAGCAAACTTTGCTGTTTGCTGCCTTTGGTTCTGTTTATTTTGAATAAATTAGATGCCGAGCTTCTTGCGGATATCCTTAGGAATGGCATTCTTGTTTACCATGAAGTCCATAGTCTTGTAAGCTACGAAAGCCTTGGTCATATACCATGTTCCCTTGTAGTCACCATACTCACCCCATGAGTTCTTTACCATATAGTACTCCTTGCCGTTCTGGTCCTTAGCGATACCATAGATGTGCATTCCGTGGTCGTCGGTAGTCTCCCAGTTGTCGAAAGCTTCCTGGCGCATAGCCTGGGTAGGAACAACTTCTGGTGCGTTTACACCAAGTGAATCGAACTTCTCCTTCTTCTCGTCCTTAGAGAGTTTGAACCAGTGGTCTGCGTCTGTACCTGCCATAGAACGAACCTTCTTGACGTCGTATGCGATACCGAGACCCTTACGAGTAAAGCCGTCCTCTGTTACGTCGCCACCCCAAGCTATAGTGTAGCCGTTGTTGATAGCGTTGTCGATGATCTTGCAAAGGTCATCCATTGGTACGTTGTAGCTCAAAGGCCAACGCCAGTTATCCTGTACCTCAACAGCAAACTTGCTCCACATTGGGTGGTGAGTGTAGCTGGTGATGGTAACATAATCATCGAGGTTCAAGCCGAGGCTCTGGCAGAATGACTGTGGAGTGTACTGCTTGCCCTGATATGTGAACTTCTCTGGAGTCTTACCGATATATGAGTCGATGATACCCTGAAGACCGCTCTTCCAGGCAGAAGAAATCTTCTTAGCATTGCTCTTAGCTACAGCCTCTACGTATGGAGTCATTACGTCGAAGAACTCACCGAAGTTAGCGAGTGAGTCGCCTGTCAAAGTACCTGGAGCTGGCATTGCGCCCTCCGGTACGATTCCGTAGTGCTGCAAAGCATAAAGTACATCGTATGCGCTACCGCCCTGAGAGAAGCTTACGTCGCCGTGCATTCTCACTGCCATAGTGGCGCGGTCCATATAAGTCTTGTTAGCTACGAACATCTCGCTGAGGTCGTAGGTTTTACCTGTATGCTTCAGAATCTCGCTTTCGAAGTAGCTGAGTGTAGAGTAAGCCCAGCACGTACCGCTGCGGTTCTGGTCCTTGATGCTTGTAATAGGATTCTGCTTCACTACTGTGAATACAGGCTTGTTCTTTGCAATAGTTGCAGAATCAGTTGCTGATTTCGCATTTGCGCCAGTGGCAACCATGGCCAACATGGCTGCAACGATCATTGATTTCTTCATGAAATTTTTCTCTTAAATTAATAATGTTATTCTATACTTATATCTCTCTATGAAAAATCCTCAAGTATTGAAAAACTTGAGGGTTCTTCGTTCATTTGCTTGAATGGATTTTTCTATTTAAAGAATCTCTCCTCTGTGGGCTGCCATATAATCCTCTACATCCTTTGGATGGTAAGGTATACGGTCGGTTCCGAGGAATCGGCAACCATCCTTGGTGATGAGCACATCATCCTCGATACGGATGCCTCCGAAGTCTTTGTAGGTCTCAATCTTATCGAAGTTGAGGAACTCTGCACAATGACCTGAAGCCTTCCAGTCGTCGATGAGAGCTGGAATGAAGTAAACGCCTGGCTCGTCTGTTACTACGAAGCCTTCTTCAAGGCGGCGACCCATACGCAGGCAGTTTGTACCAAACTGTTCCAGGTTAGGGCGAACTTCATCATCAAAGCCAACGTTTATCTGGTCGAGGTTCTCCATATCGTGAACATCCATACCCATCATGTGTCCCAATCCGTGAGGCAGGAACATAGCGTGGGCACCAGCACGTACAGCCTCTTCTGTATCACCTTTGGCAAGGCCTAACTCTTTCATACGGTCGAAGAGCAAGCGGCATACGGCAAAGTGGACATCAGCCCACTTCACACCTGGCTTTGCAACTTCCAGAGCGTAGTCGTGACAAGCCTCTACGATAGAATAGATTTCCAACTGGCGTTGGCTGAACTTACCGCTGACAGGCATTGTACGGGTATGGTCTGAACAGTAATTGTTCATAGTCTCTGCACCTGCATCACAAAGTGCCAGTCTTCCTTCCTCGAGCAGATTCATAGATGGATAACCATGCTGAATCTCTCCATGCTGGCTGAAGATAGTAGGGAAACTAACCATTGCTCCATAAGAGTGAGCAATTCCGCTTACCTGTCCTGCTACATATTTTTCTGTGATTCCTGGGCGGACGAGCTTCATAGCAGTGGTGTGCATCTTATATCCGATAACAGAAGCACGCTCCAATTCCTCAATTTCCTCTGGAGTCTTGGTAGAACGCATCTTGACAACCGCCTTGATGAGATCCATGCTGGCTTCCTCTTTCTGCTGGTTTGGATGAATTCCGAGAAGGTCAAATACCTGAAGCTTGATATCATAGCGGTAAGGTGGCAAGAAGTGAATCTTGCGTTTCTTCGCCATAGCATCATTGCAGATGGTCTTCAGGCTCTTCATTGGTGCTGAATTATGTACGCCCACCTGCTCTGCGAGATCGTGGACGCTATCTACGCTTCCGTACCATACAATATCTACCAAGTCGATATCATCACCGATTAAAGTTTCGATATCGTTATCTATGTCAATTACACCAACCAAACCGTCTCGCTGCAAACCGAAATAGTACAGGAATGTTGAGTCCTGGCGGAATGGGTAATATCCGTTATTAGGGAAATTACAAGGTGAATTGTTGTTTCCGAAAAGAATGATGACGCCGCTTTTGACGAGCTTCTTAAGCTCTTGTCTGCGGCTGATATAAGTGTCCTTACTAAACATATTTTTAGAATTTTACTTTATTTTGCTGCAAAGTTAGCAATTATTTCGCAAAAATGTATTATCTTTGCAATCAAAAATAGAAAAAACTAGCGAATTTATAAATAATTAATATAAAAATGCTCTTTTTGAGGGACAAAATGTAAGAAAATGAGTTTTCTCAGAGTGCAAATCGTTAGTAATGCAGAGAGTGATAATCTGTAAGAGTATGAATGTTGATTAGTGTAATGCAATCAAAAAACAGTGGAAGGATAAAGGTTATGAAGTTGAATTTGGAAAAAACTGGTTTGGTCTTGGAAGGTGGAGGTATGCGTGGCGTCTTTACCAGTGGCGTACTTGATGCTTTTATGAAGCATGATGTTTATTTCCCATATACGGTGGCGGTGTCGGCAGGTGCATGTAATGGTATGTCGTACATCAGTCGCCAGCCGCGTCGTGCCCGTATCTCAAATATCGATTATTTGGCGAGGTATCAGTATATCGGCATCCGACATCTGGTAACGCAAGGGTGTATTTTCGACCGTGAGTTGCTTTACGATAAGTTTCCGAATCTGTTGCTTCCTTACGATTTTGATACCTATTTTAAATATGCCGACCGATTCGAGATGGTTACCACGAATTGTCTTACGGGCAAGCCTATGTATCTTTCGGAAAATCATGATCGGCAGCGTGCCCTTGATATTGTGCGTGCTTCCAGCAGTTTGCCATACGTGAGTAAAATCGTGGATGTGGATGGTATCCCAATGCTCGATGGTGGAATAGCAGACAGTATTCCCGTGATGAGAGCTATAGACAAAGGTTATGAGCACAATGTGGTTGTCTTGACCCGCAACAAAGGTTGGAGAGATACTGGCAAAGATAGAAAGCTACCTTATTTATATAAGAACTATCCGCGCCTGCGAGTGGTCTTGAGTCATCGGCATAAGGTTTATAATGAGCAGATTCAACTGATTGATGATTTGGAGGCTGCTGGCAAAATAACTTGTATCCGTCCGATTCGTCCAATGGAAGTAGGGCGCATAGAGAAGGATACGGATAAGTTAGAACGTCTCTATGAAGAAGGATTTATGCTGGGAGAAAAGTTTTGTGAGAAATTCCTATAATGAAGTTCTCATTATGGATTCCTGATATGGAATACTCTTTATGAAGTAGCCTGTTCTCTAAACAGAAACTCGTGTTTTGAGAACAGGCTATTCTTATATATATGCTCACCTTTAATATATATGCTCACCTTTAATATATATACTTATTTTTTATATATGCCCATCCTGCAGATTGGCTTTAGCCTATTATTCTTTAAGCAAGTCGGGTCTTAATCGCTTGGTTCGTTCCATTGCCTGGTCAAACTCCCACTGGCGGATTTTTGCTTCATTGCCGCTAAGCAGGATTTCAGGAACCTTCCAACCCTTGTAGTCTGAAGGACGGGTGTAGATAGGAGCTGACAGAATGTCGTCTTGGAAGCAGTCGGAGAGGGCACTTTGTTCATCGCTGATGACTCCTGGTACGAGGCGGATTACCGCATCTGAAATAATAGCTGCTGCCAGTTCGCCGCCCGTGAGCACATAATCACCTACGCTGATTTCTCTGGTAATAAGATGATCGCGCACGCGCTGATCGATTCCCTTGTAGTGACCGCAGAGGATGATGAGGTTTCCACCCAGCGACATTTCGTTGGCTATCTTCTGGTTGAAGGTCTCGCCATCCGGAGATACATAGATGACGTCATCGTAGTCACGCTCTGCCTTCAGGGCAGTGATGCATCGGTCTATTGGTTCGCATTGCATCACCATTCCGGCGCTTCCTCCGTATGGATAGTCGTCCACTCGTTTCCATTTATCTAATGTATAGTCGCGCAAGTTGTGGAGATGGATCTCTGCGAGGCCCTTCTTCTGCGCACGTGCCAGGATAGATTCATTGAAGAATCCCTCCAGCATCTCTGGTAATACTGTAATAATGTCTATTCTCATAACATCTGCAAAGATAATAAATAATGTGTATAGCGCCAAATGTTTTATCGTTTTTCTTTTTCTTCTGCAATTGTTTTCTTATTTTCTGATGCTTTTACTATTGTTTTCTTGCCTTTCTTGTATTTTTACTTTGAATTCTTTATTTATAGTGGAAAAATACCATTCTTACGCATAAATATGCAACAAATTCATCAAGAATCAAGAAAAATGCTAGCAAAATGATAAATTTTCAATAAAATGTGCTACTATTTGCAGAAAAAGTCGTATATTTGCAAACAAAAAAGTTCGGTAGTGCGTATTATGCTGTTGTATGGTGTGCGCACACGAATGTATAGTTAATCAAATAATTAGTGAATAAGATGATACTGGACATTGAAATGCTGAGAAGCTTTTATGCTTCGTATTCGGAAAGTGTAAAACAGGCTAAGGCTACTGTGAAACGACCTCTCACTTATGCCGAGAAGGTGCTTTTTGCGCATCTTTTCGACCCTGCTGAGTTGCGCCCATATAAAAGAGGTATAGAATATGTGGATTTCCGACCTAACCGCGTGGCGATGCAGGATGCTACCGCTCAGATGGCGCTCTTGCAGTTTATGAACGCAGGTAAGGATAAAGTGGCTGTTCCTGCTTCAGTACATTGCGATCACTTGATTCGTGCAGACGTGGGTGCTACTCAAGACCTTCCTGAAGCATGTAAGACCAACAAGGAGGTATATGATTTCTTGAAGTCGGTATCTCAGAAATATCACATCGGGTTCTGGGGACCAGGAGCTGGTATCATCCACCAGGTGGTACTCGAGAACTATGCCTTCCCAGGCGGTATGATGGTGGGTACAGATTCCCATACTCCAAATGCCGGCGGTCTCGGTATGGTAGCCGTGGGCGTTGGTGGTGCCGATGCCGTGGATGTGCTCACTGGTCAGCCTTGGGAACTCAAGATGCCTCGCCTCATCGGTGTGCATCTCACGGGTAAGCTCTCTGGCTGGGCTACTCCAAAGGATGTGATTCTCGAAATCTTGGGCATTCTCACTGTGAAGGGTGGTACCAATGCCATCCTCGAATACTTTGGCGATGGCCTCGACGGCATCTCTACCACGGGTAAGGCTACCATCTGTAACATGGGTGCAGAGCTGGGTGCTACCTGCTCCATCTTCCCATTTGACCAGAATGCCAGCGAATATCTCCGCAAGACGGGTCGTGAGGAGATTGCTTCCCTTGCCCAGAAGAATGCAGCCGAGCTTCGTGCTGATGATGAGGTGCTTGCCAATCCATCTGCCTTCTACGACCAGATTGTAGAAATCGACCTCTCTAAGGTGGAGCCACATCTCAATGGTCCGTTTACTCCAGATGCGGCAACCCCTATCTCTCACATGAAGGCGCAGGGGCCTGCCAACGATTATCCTATGGTAGTAGAAGTAGGATTGGTAGGTAGCTGTACCAACTCTTCCTATCAGGATTTGGCCCGTGCGGCAAGTGTGGCACGCCAGGCTTACGAGAAGGGCATCCAGGTAAAGGGGCAGCTCATCATCAACCCTGGTTCTGAGCAGATTCGCTATACTGCCGAGCGTGATGGCATCCTCGATGACTTCAAGAAGATTGGAGCCTTGATCATGACCAATGCTTGCGGTCCTTGCATCGGACAGTGGAAGCGTCATACCGACGATAACACCCGCAAGAATGCCATCGTCACCTCTTTCAATAGAAACTTCCGCCGTCGTGCTGATGGCAACCCTAATACATTTGCCTTCATCGGTAGCCCTGAGCTCACCGTGGCACTCACCATTGCCGGCCGCCTGGATTTCAATCCTGCCACCGATACCTTATCAGATAAGGATGGCAACAGCGTGAAGCTCGATGCGCCTGCTGGTTTCACCTTCCCTCCTAAGGGATTTGCCGTAGAAGACAAGGGCTTCATCGCTCCTAGCGAAGCAAATGCTAACATTGAGGTGGTAATTGCTCCAGATAGCAACCGCCTGCAGAAATTGGCTCCATTCGCTCCTTGGGATGGAAAGGACCTGGTAGATATGCCTCTCCTCATCAAGACCGAGGGCAAGTGTACCACCGACCATATCTCAATGGCTGGTCCATGGTTGAAGTTCCGCGGACATCTTCAGAATATCTCTGATAACCTGCTGATGGGTGCCGTCAACGCCTTCAATGGCGAGAGCAACAAGGTGAAGAACCAGTTGGATGGCAAGTATGTGGAGGTTTCTACCGCAGCCAAGGCTTACAAGGCGCAGGGCATCAGCAGCATCGTGGTGGCTGAGGATAACTACGGTGAAGGCTCATCTCGTGAGCATGCAGCCATGGAGCCTCGTTTCCTGAACGTGAAGGTGATTCTTGCCAAGAGTTTCGCCCGTATCCACGAAACCAACCTTAAGAAGCAGGGTATGCTCGCCCTTACATTCTGCAATAAGGATGATTATAATAAGGTACAGGAAGACGACCGCATCTCACTCACCGGTTTGAAGGAGTTAGCTCCAGGTTCTAAACTCACTGTCATCTTGAAGCATAAGGATGGTTCTGAGGATAGTTTCGAGGTAGAGCATACTTATAATGATACACAGATTGCATGGTTCAAGGCTGGTTCTGCATTGAACTTTGCAGCAAAGAAGTAACAGTTATGAATAAAGAATATTTGATATATAAATTAAGCGATGAGGTAAAGAACTCATGCAAGATAGATAAGGATGCATTCTCCAAGTTCAACGTAAAGCGTGGACTTCGTAATGAGGATGGCTCTGGTGTGCTGGTAGGATTGACCAACATAGGTAACGTTGTGGGTTACGAGCGCGATGAGAATGGCAAGCTGAAGCCTACCGAGGGTAAGCTCTATTATCGTGGCTACGAGCTTGACGACCTCGTTACTCCTCTTCTGAAGGAGAAGCGATTCGGATTTGAGGAGGTTGCCTTCCTGCTCCTTTCCGGTCAGCTGCCGGATAAGGAGGAGCTGGAGGCTTTCAAGGAACTCCTGAACGACAACATGCCGCTCGACCACCGTACCATTACTCACATCATCGAGCTGGAGGGTTCTAACATCATGAACATCCTGGCTCGTTGCGTGCTCGAAATGTACACCTTCGATCCGAACCCTGATGATATCAGCCGCGACAACCTGATGCGTCAGAGTGTGGAGCTGATTGCGAAGTTCCCAACCATCATCGCCTATGCATACAACATTTATCGTCACTCTGTACAGGGCAGAAGCTTGCACATTCGCCATCCACGCGAGAATCTCTCTATCGCAGAGAACTTCCTCTATATGATGAAGCATGAGAACTACTCAGAGTTGGATGCGCGTATGCTCGATCTGCTCCTCATCATCCAGGCAGAGCATGGTGGTGGTAACAACTCTACCTTTACGGTGCGTGTTACTTCTTCTACCCGCACGGATACCTACAGCTCCATCGCTGCCGGTATCGGTAGCTTGAAGGGTCCTCTTCATGGTGGTGCCAACATCAAGGTTATCAATATGTTCCATCATCTGAAGGAGGCTATCAAGGATTGGACCAATATCAACGAACTCGATATCTACCTGAAGCGTATGCTCAACAAGGAGGCTTATGATAAGACGGGTCTTATCTATGGTATCGGCCATGCGGTTTATACCTTGAGCGATCCTCGTGCCGTAGAGTTGAAGCGACTGGCTGGCGAGCTTGCCAAGGAGAAGGGTAGAGAGGATGAGTACAACTTCCTGAAGCTTATCGAGCAGGAGGGTATCAAGTGCCTGCAGGAACATCGTGGCGGCAGCAAGCCTGCCTGTGCCAACCTCGACTTCTATAGTGGTTTCATCTATGAGATGATTGGTCTTCCTCAGGAGATTTATACTCCTATCTTTGCTATGGCCCGTATCGTGGGTTGGACTGCCCATCGCATCGAAGAACTCAACTTCGAGGGTCGCCGCATTATTCGTCCTGCTTACAAGAATATTCTGGGTGAGTTGGATTATACTCCATTGGGTGAGAGATAAAAAATACATCAAATAATAAATACATAGTATTTAAAAAGGGCAATGCTTCTATGAGTATTGCCCTTTTATTTGGTGTGTACAGGGGGAATATGCTTTTCTTTTTGGCTGTAGTCTTTTTTTCGATACTAAATAGCGTGTCTTGTTTTAAAAACGGCTTTAAAAAAATATTTTAGTAAAATATAGTTAAGAAAATAATGTTTGGAGATAAATATTTGCGGATTACAGATAAATGTAGTATCTTTGTCGACGAATTGCATGAAATGCAAGACTACAATAGTAAATTGTTATAATAAATAAGAGTATAAGAGAATAGGTGATGTCTGTAGATAGCCTATTAGACTGGTACCTAAATAAGAGGAGTAATAAAAGTTAATGGAAAAAGAATTTGAAGAGTATTGGAGCGCACACAGCAAGAGAATGCTTTTGAATGCTCCTGGCAACCTGCGGCAGGAATACCTGGAATCAACGAAATTAGATACGCCTATGGATTGGGTGTGTTATATCCTTCCCGTGGCTGCAGGTATTCTCATTCAACCTCATGTCAATCTGAAGAGTGAGGTGCTGTCTTGGGCCATTATTTTATTGATAGTGGTAGTACTGTTTGTTTTTTTGCAGATGGTAAAGCCTTTTTTTCAGAAAAAGAAGTCAACCATTCAGGCAATTGATCAAATTAAACAGTATTACTACGAAAGATATAAGAAATATGGTCTGGATAAAATGGAGCCTTGGAATTAAGGCTCCATTTTTTTATGCGATTATGTGGTCTTATGCCATCATATATTTTATACGATCATAAAGTCGCTCATGATGTCATCTGATATATAAAGACCTTGATGGGTAAGTGATAGCTTCCCGTTGCTTATCTTCATGAGTCCTCTATGAATATGCTTCTCTGCTTCCTGCATCATCTGAGAAGCTAATTGGTCACCAAACTCTTTTCCCATTTTTTCTAAATCAATACCGTCGCTTGTCCGTAATGCCGTGGTAATAAGGTCATTGTATCTAGTAGAAAGATCCAGAGATTCGCTTTCACTAGGCAATTCTCCCTTTTGGATGGAAGCGATGTATTCTCTGATGTTGTCCACATTCCAGCTTCTGGTGGCTTCAATCTTGTTTTCTTCACCTCTTTTAGTCTTTCGTCTGTAGGAGTGGGCGGCTGCACCTATTCCGATATAGGGCACTTCATGCCAATAGCTGCTGTTGTGGCGTGATCGGTAGCCTGGCTTGGCAAAATTGCTTATTTCGTAGTGCTCGTATCCGGCAGAGGTGAGTTGGGTGATGAGTAGCTCATACATCTGTCGGCTGGTTTCCTCATCGATTTCCTCTATCTTTCCCTGTTCCTGCATTCTGTAGAGAGTCGTTCCTTCTTCGTACATCAAGCTGTAGGCAGAAACGTGTTCTACCCCCAGTTTGATAGCTTCATCAATGTCTTTTTTCCAGTCTTCCAGAGTTTCGCCAGAAAATCCGAACATCAGGTCGATGCTGATGTTGTGGATGTCGATGCCACGCAACCTTTTGATGGCAGCCTTGACATCTGCAGCCTTGTGGCGGCGGTGAAGGAAGCCCAGGCGATGGTCTGAAAAAGTCTGTGCTCCCATGCTTACCCTGTTTACGGGCAGCTGCAGGAGAGTCTTGCAGAATTCTTCTGAGACATCATCGGGGTTGCATTCCATCGTGATTTCCATTTTTGAGAATTCTTCTTCCGGATGGTTTGGAGGGAAATAAGCCTCCTTGATACCTTCGAAAAGGTGGATGAGCTGATCGTGGGTAAGCTGGCTGGGAGTTCCACCCCCCAGGTAGATGGTTTTTAAACTGTAATCGTAATCAGTTGCCGTTTTGAAGGGGCGCATCTTCATTTCCTTGCACAGAGCATCAACGTAATCATCCCGCATGCTGAGGGATGTGGTGCTGTAGAAACCGCAGTAGATGCAGCGGCTCTCACAGAATGGGATATGTATGTATAGTCCTGCCATGTTTTTTAAAGTCTGAATTCCTAATCGGCATTTCTGGCTTTAGTCTTATCTTTTTCTATATATAATAAGGTATAAGCCTAGAAGTATGTCTTAACAAGATGCAAAATTACTAATATAATTTAATTTAGAGCAAGTTTTTTGTGAAAAAATTTGCAGGATTGCCGAAAAATGTGTAATTTAGTAGCACGAAACAGAAAAATCGTATGATTGGACTGTCGAATAACTAGCAATTTTAAGTATAACCCTTAAAAATCTATAAGCGTCATGAGAGTATATCAGACTAATGAGATTAAAAACATTGCATTGCTGGGCAGTGCGGGTAGCGGCAAGACTACACTTGCCGAGAGTATGTTATTTGAAGCAGGCGTTATCAAGCGTAGAGGCTCTGTAGAAGCGAAGAATACGGTGAGCGACTACTTCCCAGTAGAGTTGGAGTATGGCTACTCAGTGTTCCCTACCGTTTTTCATGTGGAGTGGAACAATAAGAAGCTTAATATTATAGATTGTCCTGGTAGCGACGATTTCGTAGGTGGTGCCATTACATCACTCAACGTTACCGATCAGGCAGTCATCCTTATCAATGGTCAGTATGGTCCAGAGGTAGGCACCCAGAACAACTTCCGTTATACAGAGAAGTTGAACAAGCCTGTTATTTTCCTCGTTAACCAGCTTGACTCAGACAAGTGCGATTTCGACAACCTCATTGCTACCATGAAGGACATTTATGGTTCCAAGTGTGTGCAGATACAATATCCTATCGAGACAGGTTCTGGTTTCAATGCTCTCATTGACGTGTTATTGATGAAAAAATATTCCTGGAAACCAGAAGGCGGTGCTCCTATCATCGAGGATATTCCTGAGGAGGAAATGGACAAGGCAATGGAACTTCATGCTGCACTCGTTGAGGCTGCTGCCGAAAACGACGAGGGCTTGATGGAGAAATTCTTCGAGAGTGAAAGCTTGACAGAGGATGAACTTCGTGAGGGTATCCGCAAGGGATTGGTAACTCGCAGCATCTTCCCTGTATTCTGCGTTTGCGCAGGCAAGTCTATGGGCGTTCACCGCCTGATGGAGTTCTTGGGCAACGTTGTTCCTTTCGTAAGCGAGATGCCTAAGGTGCATAATACCCGTGGTGAGGAAATTACTCCTGATACCAATGGTCCTGAGAGTGTTTACTTCTTCAAGACAGGCTTGGAACCACATATCGGTGAGGTAAGTTACTTCAAGGTGATGAGTGGTTCTATCAAGAGTGGTGACGACCTGACCAATTCTGACCGTGGTTCCAAGGAGCGTATCGGACAGATTTATGCCTGTGCGGGTGCCAACCGTGTGCCTGTAGATCAGTTGAATGCTGGTGATATCGGTTGTACCGTGAAGATGAAGGACGTGAAGACGGGCAATACCTTGAATGGAAAGGGTGCTGAGTGGCGCTTCGATTTCATCAAGTATCCTAATCCTAAGTACTCTCGTGCCATCAAGGCTGTCAATGCCCAGGATACAGAGAAGCTGATGGCTGCTCTTCTCAAGATGCGCCAGGAAGACCCTACATGGGTTGTGGATCAGAGCAAGGAGTTGCGCCAGGTGATCGTACGAGGCCAGGGTGAGTTCCACCTCCGTACATTGAAGTGGCGTCTGGAGAACAACGAAAAGCTTAATGTAGTCTTCGAGGAGCCTCGCATCCCATATCGTGAGACCATTACCAAGAAGGCTCGTGCCGACTATCGTCATAAGAAGCAGAGTGGTGGTGCTGGTCAGTTTGGTGAGGTTCACCTCATCGTTGAGCCATACGCAGAGGGTATGCCAGATCCGACATCATTCACCTTCAACGGTCAGGAGTTCAAGATGAACATCAAGAGCCGCGAAGAAGTTTCGCTGGAGTGGGGTGGCAAGTTGGTATTCCTCAACTCTGTGGTTGGTGGAGCTATCGATGCCCGTTTCATGCCGGCTATCCTGAAGGGTATCATGGATTGTATGGAGCATGGACCTCTGACAGGTTCTTACGCCCGCGATGTCCGCGTTATCGTGTATGATGGAAAGATGCACCCGGTAGATAGCAATGAGTTGTCATTTATGCTGGCTGCCCGCCGTGCTTTCAGCGATGCCTTCAAGCAGGCAGGTCCAAAGATTCTGGAGCCTATCTATGATCTGGAGGTTTACGTGCCAGCCGACTATATGGGTGATGTGATGAGTGATCTTCAGGGACGCCGTGCCCTTATCATGGGTATGGATTCTGAGGCTGGTTACCAGAAGTTGAGTGCCAAGATTCCACTCAAGGAGCTTGCCAACTATTCTATCTCCCTCAGCTCGCTTACCGGTGGTCGTGCTTCGTTCACCACCAAGTTTGCCAGCTACGAGTTGGTTCCTACCGATATCCAGAGCAAGCTAATTGCCGATCATGAGGCTGAACTGGCTAAGGAGGCAGAATAGAGTAAAAAAGATATTTCATCTTTATGATAAAATTGTTGTTTGAAATATAACTTCGAATTATCTCTCTTATATAAATTAAAATTTTATGTTGATATGACCAATGGGGAGCCTGCATGTGATATGTCGGCTCTCTTTTATTTTTATATATGCAATTATAACCATTTATTTTTGTTAATTTGAGCAAATTGAAATGAAATAATTAACTGTTTTGTGTTAACCAATTAAGAAATTTCCTATCTTTGCCCCTATGAAAAAGAAAACGATTTGGACCATAGCCATTATTATGGGCTTTTCGTTCCTTGCGCTGCTCTTTCTGCAGCTCAGTTACATCCAGGAGATGGTGAACATGAAGAAGGAACAGTTTGACGAGTCGGTCAACAGAGCCCTATATCAAGCTTCAAGAAACTTGGAGCTGAATGAAACTTTGCGCTATCTTGAAAAGGATGTCAATGAGACAGAACGCAAGGCTAGTAAGAAGGATTCTGTGGGAACCCGCAGCGGTCAGCTGGATGGAACTATCCAGCACTCTCATCAGTATTCTGTGGTAGGCAAGGATGGTACGGTCTATTCATCCTTCGAGTTGAAGACCATTGCAACCAATCCTGCCAACAAGCCGAAGGCGATGATTCTGCGCAGCGACAAGAACTCGCTTAATGAGACTCAGAAGTCCTTGCAGGAGATTGTAAAGAATCGCTATGTGTATCAGAAAGCGTTGCTCGACGAAGTGGTTTATTCCATTCTCTACTCGGCATCCGATAAACCGTTGAAGGAACGAATCAACTTCAAGCAGTTGGATCAGGATCTCAAGGCAGAGATGATGAACAATGGAATCAATATCCCTTATCACTTTACGGTAACAACCCAGGATGGCAGGGAGGTGTACCGTTGTCCGGATTATACCGACGAGGGTGAGGAATACAGCTATTCGCAGGTACTCTTCCGCAACGACCCGCAGTCGAAGATGGGAGTTGTAAAGGTTCACTTCCCAGATATGAACAGCTACATCTTCTCCAGTGTGCGCTTCATGATTCCTAGTGTCATCTTTACGCTGGTATTGCTCATCACCTTTATTTTCACCATCGTGGTCATCTTCCGACAGAAGCGATATACGGAGATCAAGAATGACTTCATCAACAATATGACCCATGAGTTGAAGACGCCTATTGCCAGCATCAGTCTGGCGGCACAGATGCTCAACGACCCATCGGTTTCCAAGAGCGAGCAGATGCAGAAGCATCTGGGTGGTGTGATAGATGATGAATCGAAGCGACTCCGTTTCCTGGTAGAAAAGGTGTTGCAGATGAGTATGTTCGACCGCAAGAAGGCGGTGTTCAAGAAGAAGGAGCTCGATCTGAATGAAATCGTTGAAAATGCGGCTCATTCCTTCTCACTCCGGGTAGAACATACGGGTGGAAAGATATATGTGGATATCGAGGCGATAGACTCTACGCTCTATGTGGATGAGGTTCATTTCCAGAATGTGATTTTCAATCTGATGGACAATGCCGTGAAGTATCGTAAACCCGAAGAGCCTCTGTTTATCACGATGAAGACATGGAATGATGAACATCATCTGTATCTCTCTATCAATGATACGGGCTTGGGTATGAAGAAGGAGAACCTGAAGAAGATCTTCGACAAGTTCTACCGCGTACATACGGGCAATGTGCATGATGTGAAGGGCTTCGGTCTCGGTCTCGCCTATGTGAGGAAAATCGTGGAATTGCATGGTGGAGAAATCAAGGTTGACAGCGAATTGGGCAAGGGTACTACCTTTACCATCAAGCTGCCGGTGATACATGATTAAAAGACAATGATAAATAGAATATTAACAAGTAAAAATAATAAGAATATGGAAGAGACAGTAAAAATCCTGCTTTGCGAGGATGATGAGAATTTGGGTATGTTGCTTCGTGAGTATCTGCAGACCAAGGGCTTTGCTACAACATTGTGCCCTGACGGTGAGGCTGGCTTCAAGGAGTTCACCAAGAACAAGTATGATATTGCCGTACTCGATGTGATGATGCCTAAGAAGGATGGCTTTACCCTGGCTCAGGAGATTCGCCAGCAGACGGCAGATCTGCCAATCGTATTCCTTACTGCCAAGACTTTGAAGGAGGATATTCTGGAAGGCTTCAAGATAGGTGCTGACGATTATATCACCAAGCCTTTCTCTATGGAGGAGCTGGTGTTCCGTGTAGAGGCTATCCTTCGCCGTGTACGTGGCAAGAAGACCAAGGAATCTACCATGTACCACATCGGTAAGTTTACCTTCGATACACAGAAGCAGCTGCTTACCATCGGTGATGAGCAGACCAAGCTTACTACTAAGGAGAATGAGCTTCTTGCTCTTCTCTGTGCTCATGCCAACGAGATTCTTCAGCGTGATTTCGCATTGAAGAGCATCTGGATCGACGACAACTACTTCAATGCGCGCTCTATGGATGTGTATATCACCAAGCTCCGCAAGCATCTGAAGGAAGATCCGCAGATTGAGATTATCAATATCCATGGTAAGGGCTACAAGCTCATCGTTCCGGATATGGATTAGGAATATGGATTGACAGAAAAGCTGTAAACTGTATAAAGCAGTAGAAAGCTATCTATGGAAAAAGAGAAAAGGGATAAGTTTGCAGAAAACCTATCCCTTTTTTTCTTTCATTTCTGAATCGTCTTATCTGAAACATCATGTCCAGGTTCCGTTTCTTATCCCTTCTTCAGCGAATAGACAAATCCGGCAATGCCAGCTAGGATGAAGAACAGACCTGCAAACAGCATGATGTTGTTCTTGATGGCAAAGGCGAAGCTTGCCGCAAGCAGCAGAACGCCCAAAACGATGAAGGTCATACCCATGGAAGGGAGGGTATGGAGCGATTTTTTGAGTCTTTTATCCATATTTTCTTGCAATTAACAATTATTTTCTGCAAAAGTACAAAAAATATTTGGTTAATTCAAGAAAAAGTTGTAATTTTGCACCGCAATTTGTGAAAAGGTGTGTGTTTACGCGCACATTTCTATGTTTTGCAAGAGAATTTTAATATTAATTTTTTAATTATTTACAAAAGTAGTATGAATCAATACGAAACCGTTTTCATTTTGACTCCCGTTTTGTCTGATGAACAGATGAAGGAAACGGTCGCTAAGTTCGAGAAGGTACTCACCGATAATGGTGCTGAGATTCTGAACAAAGAGGCTTGGGGTTTGAAGAAGTTGGCTTACAACATCGAGAAGAAGACATCAGGCTTCTACAGCTTGGTTGAGTTCAAGGCTGAGCCAACTGTTATCGCTAAGCTCGAAACAGCTTATCGCCGCGACGAGAAAGTAATTCGTTACATGACTGTTAAACTTGACAAGTATGCTGCCGCTTACGCAGAGAAGCGTCGTGCAAAGCTTGGTAAAAAAGAGGAGGCTTAATCATGGCAGATCAGAAATCAGAAATCCGTTATTTGACCGCTCCTTCTATCGACACAAAGAAGAAGAAGTATTGCCGTTTCAAGAAGAGCGGTATTAAGTACATCGACTATAAGGACCCAGAGTTCTTGAAGAAGTTCTTGAACGAGCAGGGTAAGATCCTTCCACGTCGTATCACAGGTACATCTTTGAAGTATCAGCGCCGCGTGGCACAGGCTGTTAAGCGTGCTCGCCAGATCGCTTTGCTTCCTTACGTAACCGATTTGATGAAGTAATTTAAGGAGGAGAAGAAGAATGGAAATTATTTTGAAGCAAGATATTATCGGTCTTGGATACAAGAACGATATCGTAAATGTAAAGAGTGGTTATGGTCGTAACTTCCTTATCCCTACAGGTAAGGCTGTTATCGCTTCTCCATCTGCTAAGAAGCAGTTGGCTGAGGATTTGAAGCAGCAGGCTCACAAGCTTGAGGCTATCAAGGCTGAGGCTGTTAAGAAGGGCGAGGCTCTCAATGGCATCGTTCTTACTATTGCTGCTAAGGTTAGTGCTACTGGTCAGCTCTACGGTTCAGTTAATGCTGCAACTGTTGCTGAGGAGCTCGCTAAGAAGGGCATCGAGGTTGATCGCAAGATCATCACTATGAAGGATGCTAAGAAGGTAGGCGAGTACGAGGCTACTGTACACTATCACAAGGAGGTTGAGGTTAAGGTTCCAGTTAACGTTGTTGCTGAGAACGCTCCTGTTGCAGCTCCTGCTGCTGAGGAGGTTGCAGCTGAGGCTGTAGCAGAGGAAGAGGCTCCAGCAGCTGAGTAATCCTCAATAATATAATCTCAAATCGACACAAGTACGAAAATTTTCGCACTGTAAAGCAAATTAATATAAAGATCCCTTTTGCCGAAAGGCATTAGGGATTTTTTGTTTCTGTATTCCGATATCAGGGTAAAATCGTATAATAGAGTGGTAATTTAGTACATATATAACTTTATTTTAGCTTATTCTCTCCCGATTCTCAGAAAAATATTGTATCTTTGCAGCCGAATTCATGGAATTCGCTTATAAAGAAGAAATTATTAAGTAACTGTTCAAAATTAATTTTATAAATATGAATAATTCACGAATAAGTTCGTACCCACAGACGCCAAGGCCAT
>NZ_JBBNGE010000028.1:0-46227 GCF_040095255.1 Segatella sinensis
TTTTACTGAAAGCTGCTACTAACGACTCATAAATCTACCCTTAATCGTGTATTGGATGATAGTTGCGGATTTTAGGTAAATGTCATGCTCGCTGCTGCCGCATATAACCTCAAAAGAGCCCCATTTCGTGGTATTATATAAGGTGAAGAAGGGCAAGAAGTTCAGAAGGTGAACTCCTCTCGGTTTCTCTTAGCAGTACAATCTGTGTACTGCTTTATATATTCAGGAATATCTCTTATATATTTGCGAATCTCTCTTTATACAAAATGACTCAATGTTTGCAGAATTTGGAACATTTTTCTGCTGTTTCACCGAAAAGTGTTTCCTTTGCAGCCGTAAAAAGATAAAATTAAAAGAATTATGGCAGAAAATAGACAAGAATTGAACCGCAACTTGGCTCAGATGCTCAAGGGTGGTGTGATTATGGACGTAACAACTCCTGAACAGGCAAGAATCGCAGAGGCTGCAGGTGCATGCGCAGTAATGGCTTTGGAACGTATTCCAGCTGATATTCGTGCAGCAGGTGGCGTTTCTCGTATGAGCGACCCTAAGATGATCAAGGGTATCCAGGAGGCTGTTTCTATCCCTGTAATGGCTAAGTGCCGTATCGGTCACTTCGCTGAGGCTCAGATTCTTCAGGCTATCGAAATCGACTATATCGACGAGAGTGAGGTGCTCTCTCCAGCTGATAATGTTTATCACATCGACAAGACTCAGTTTGACGTACCATTCGTTTGTGGTGCCAAGAACCTGGGCGAGGCGCTCCGCCGTATCGCTGAGGGTGCTACCATGATCCGTACCAAGGGTGAGCCAGGAACTGGTGATGTGGTTCAGGCTGTTACCCACATGCGTATGATGCAGAGCGAAATCCGCCGCCTGGTTTCTATGAGCGAGGATGAACTTTACGAGGCAGCCAAGCAGTTGCAGGCTCCTTACGACCTGGTGAAGTATGTTCACGAGAACGGCAAGTTGCCAGTGGTTAACTTCGCTGCCGGTGGTGTGGCTACTCCAGCTGATGCTGCCCTGATGATGCAGCTCGGTGCCGAGGGTGTATTCGTAGGTTCTGGTATCTTCAAGAGCGGTAATCCTGCTAAGCGTGCCCAAGCTATCGTGAAGGCTGTTACCAACTACAACGACCCTAAGATGCTGGCTGAGTTGAGCGAGGATCTCGGCGAGGCAATGGTAGGTATCAATGAGCAGGAGATAGCTTTGCTCATGGCTGAAAGAGGTAAATAATGAGAATAGCAGTTTTAGCTTTACAAGGCGCTTTTGCTGAGCACAGACAGAAGTTGGCTCAGTTGGGCGTGGATAGTTTTGAGGTTCGCCAGTTGAAGGATTGGAATCAGCCTAAGGATGGCTTGATTATTCCGGGTGGTGAGAGTACCACTCAGGCGAAACTCTTGAATGAACTGGGATTGATGGAGCCTGTGAAGGAGGCGATTGCTGCCGGTTTGCCAGTTTATGGTACTTGTGCCGGCTTGATTCTTCTTGCCAAGAAGATTGAGGGTGAGCCTAGTCAGCGCATTGCTTCGATGGACATCACGGCTTTGAGAAATGCCTACGGTCGCCAGTTGGGCAGTTTCTATATTGAGGCTCCGATGAAGGGCATCGAGGGAAATATCCCAATGACTTTCATCCGTGCCCCTTATATTAAAGAGGTGTGGGGAGATGCTGAGGTTCTGGCTGAAATAGATGGCAAGATTGTGGCTGCCCGCCAGGGTAACCAGCTAGTTACAGCCTTTCATCCCGAATTGAATGAAAGCCTGGAGATTCATAAGTATTTTCTGGAAATGTGCAAGAAGTAAAATTCAGGATTCTATTTGCAGAATCCATATCATAAAGCAAAAAGCCTTACGGAATCCCGCAAGGCTTTTTGCTTTTATAGTTTTACTCATTCTGAAAGTTCTTCTTACAACAGCTCAGGAAGCTGGAAGAGCTTCACGCTGTTACTGCCCTTGATGAGGATGTAATGGTCGTGAGGCTGGTTCGCCTTGAGCGCTTCCTTCACTTCTTCTACATTTTGGAACTTGCGGTAGCTGCATGGAATATCCTTGAACTCATCGCCTACCAGCCATACATTCTCCAGACCGGCTGCCTGCAACTGATCTACTACCTTCTGGTGCTCCTCGTGGCTCACTTCGCCGAGCTCGCCCATCTGTCCGAGAATTGCCATCTTATGAGGTACATCCATCACGCGGAAGTTCTCGATGGCGGCTGCCATGCTCGATGGGTTGGCATTGTAGGCATCTACCACCAGCTTGTTGTGCGCCGTCTCTTCCAATTGTGAACGATTGTTGCTTGGGATGTAATTCTCCAGGGCGTGATCTATCTGCTGAGGCTTCACGTCGAAATGAAGTCCGATGGTGATGGCGGCAAGCATATTGTCGATGTTGTAGGAGCCGATGAGGTGGGTCTGAACCTCATGCCAGTCGAAACTCTCGGTGCGCCAGCGGAACTTCAGGAATGGGGCGCAGGAGATGACTTCTCCCCATACATCGCAGTTTCCGTCCTTGCCGTAGGTGATGAGGCGGTTGATGTTGCGCTGCTCTGCCATCTGCATCAGGTGCTCGTTGTCGGCGTTGATGAAGACGAGGGCATCGCTGGCTGCGAGGTAATCATAGAGTTCTCCCTTGGTCTTCTTCACGCCTTCGAAACTTCCAAATCCCTGAAGGTGGGCACGGCCCACATTGGTAATCATGCCGCAGGTTGGTTCCACGTATTCCACGAGCTTTCGGATGTCATCAGGATGGGAAGCACCCATCTCTACAACGGCAATCTCATTTTCTGGTGAGAGACGGAAGAGCGTCTTTGGTACGCCTACATCATTATTGAAGTTACCCTGGGTGAACATCACGTTGAACTTCTCGCCGAGAACGGCAGAGACGAGTTCCTTGGTGGTGGTCTTGCCGTTGGTTCCGGTGATTCCCACTACGGGAATCTCGAAGTGTCGGCGATGCTCACGGGCGAGTTCCTTGAAGGTGGTGAGGCAGTCCTCTACGAGGATGTAGCGCTCGTCGCCCTCCTTGGCATACTCTTTTTCATCCACAATCACATAGGCACAGCCTTTCTCCAAAGCCATGTCGGCAAACTTGTTGCCATCAAACGATGCGCCCTTCAAAGCCAGGAAGATGCTGCCCTCTGGGCAGTCGCGGCTGTCAGTGGTAATCACTGGGTGCGCTTGGTAAATCTGATAGAGTTCTGAAATATCCATAGTCTATAACTGTTGTTTTGAGTGCAAAAGTAATCTAAATTGTGGACATAACAAACAATTTTCCCAAAAAATGATGGTAATCTCGAATATTCTTTCTATTTTTGCAGAAATATTCGATGAATCTTTAGAAAGCGAGGCTTTTTATGGGTAGTAGATATGAAAAAGATAAAACGAAAGTGAGGAAGGAAAAGCTGGCAGGCTGTTTCTATAATCTATCCCAGTTGATATTTACGGGAACTGGGGTTGGAGGCGTGTTGCCGTTTTTACATGGAACGGCTTCATCAGGTGATATTTCCGTATTAGTGTTTGGCGCAGTTGCAACAGCAGGCTCTGCATACTTCGCCAATAGAATTTTAAAATATTAGGATTTATGAGTTATTTAGCGTTATTTTTTATGATAACTTCTATTGTTATTATTGCTCTTATAGCTTGGAGTTATACAAAGTCAGGAGAAAAGTGGCTTAAAGAGTTATAATCCGATGGAATATACGATCAATATCAAGGGGCGCTTGATGGATTTGAGTACCCCTCAGGTGATGGGCATCCTGAACGTTACGCCCGACAGCTTCTACTCTGGCAGTAGAAAACAGACAGAAATGGAGATAGCTCAGAGAGCTAATCAGATTATAGAAGAAGGTGGAAGCATCATCGATGTGGGCGCTTTCTCCACCCGTCCCGGTGCCGATGAAGTATCGGAAGAGGAGGAGGGAAGACGCCTGAAGTTCGCTCTCGACATCGTTCGCAGGGAGCAACCGGATGCTGCCGTCTCCGTAGATACCTATCGCCCTACCTTGGCACGCAAGTGTATCGAAGAGTGGGGAGCTGACATCATCAACGATGTTTCAGAAGGTGGAATCACAGGCATCGCCAATGTGCCGCTGGAGCAGAGACAGGAGGAATATCCTGAAATGTTCCGTGTGGTGGGCGAACTGAAGGTGCCTTATATATTAATGTCGGTGCAGCCTACGCTCGCCAAGATGATGAAGGGCTTTGCCAGGGAGGTGCAGCAGTTGCGCGACCTGGGTGCCAAGGATATCATCCTCGACCCGGGTTTCGGTTTTGGCAAGAATCTCATCCAGAATTATCAGATTTATGATGAGATGGAGAAGTTGAACGTACTGGAACTTCCGGTACTTGTAGGTATCTCCCGTAAGAGCATGATTTACAAGCTGCTGGGTGGCGATGCCACTACATCGCTCAATGGAACCACGGTGCTTGATACCATAGCCCTGATGAAGGGAGCCAGCATCCTTCGTGTTCACGATGTGAAGGAAGCGGCTGAGGCTGTGAAAATCGTAGAAGCCATGAAGGAGGGCAGAGTATGATCGAGTTTGGAATCAAAGATGCGTTAGACGTACTCCTGGTAGCCTCGCTGCTATTCTATGTTTATCGACTGATGAAGGAATCCCGCTCGCTGAACATCTTCGTGGGCATCATGCTTTTTGTACTGATCTGGCTCTTCGTGAGTCAGGTACTGGAGATGCGCCTGATGGGTTCCATCCTCGATAAACTGGTGAGCGTGGGAGTCATCGCCCTTATCGTCATCTTCCAGGAAGACATCCGAAGATTTCTTTATGAGATTGGTTCACAGAAAGGTATGCGGAGGCTGGTCCGCTTCTTCCACTCCAGCAAGGAGAGCCAGAAGGAGGCGAACAAGGAGACGATCATGCCTATTGTGATGGCTTGCATGAGCATGGCTAAGAAATATGTGGGTGCCCTCATCGTGATAGAGCGAGGCGTGCCTTTGAAGGATATCATGGATACTGGCGAGGAGATAGATGCCAAAATCAACCAGCGCTTGATAGAGAACATCTTCTTCAAGAATTCGCCTCTTCACGATGGAGCCATGGTGGTAAGTAACAAGCGAATCATGGCTGCAGGCTGTATCCTCCCCGTGAGTCACAACCTGGATATTCCCAAGGAACTGGGACTCCGCCACCGTGCTGCCCTGGGTATCTCGCAGAGCAGTGATGCCATTGCCGTTATCGTTTCTGAAGAGACGGGACGAATCAGCGTAGCCATCAAAGGCGAATTCAAGCTCCGACTCTCTGCCGAGGAACTGGAAAGCATCCTCACTCAGGAAATGTTATAAGAGCAAAGAGTGAAGAAGGAAAGCACATGAATTCTTCACTCTTCACTCTTAATTCTTTACTTTTCCTACTACGTAAACCTTTTACGATAATGATTATCTCCCGTTTTAGCTTTTTTTACACATTTTAGTGAGTGTTATTTCAAAATAAATATGTACTTTTGCAAAGTCGATATGGCAAAACGGCAAAAACAAGCCGTAGCTCTTTATTAGATTGACAAATCTACTATCGAAGATAACAAAATTATATAAATAAAGAAATAAAATGGATTTATTACAGCAAATCGTAGCTCGCGCTAAAGCTGACAAGCAGCGCATCGTGCTCCCTGAAGCAGAAGAGGAGCGTACATTGAAAGCAGCCGATAAAGTTCTGGCTGATGATCTTGCAGACATCATCCTCATCGGTAACCCTGCCAACATTAAGAATCTCGCTGCACAGTGGGGTCTTAACAACATCGACAAGGCTACTATCGTTGATCCACAAAACAACCCTAAGACTGAGGAGTATGCTGAGAAGCTCGCTGAACTTCGCAAGAAGAAGGGCATGACCATAGAGCAGGCTCGTGAACTCGTAACTAAGAACAACCTCTACCTCGGTTGCATGATTATCAAGACAGAGGGTGCTGATGGTCAGATTTCTGGTGCATTGAGCACAACTGGCGATACTCTTCGTCCAGCTCTCCAGATTATCAAATGTACTCCAGGTATCACTTGCGTAAGTGGTGCTATGTTGCTCATCTCAGACCAGAAGCAGTATGGTCAGGATGGCGTAGTGGTAATGGGTGACGTTGCTGTAACTCCAAACCCTACAGCAGACCAGCTTGCTCAGATTGCCTATACAACAGCTCATACAGCTCAGTCAGTAGCTGGTATTGCTGATCCTCAGATTGCCATGCTGAGCTTCTCAACAATGGGTAGTGCCAAGGATGCTATCAACAAGGAGACAGGCAAGAGCGTTTATATCATCGACAAGGTAAAGGATGCTGTAGCTATCGCTAAGGAGAAGTTCCCAGAGCTTCATCTCGACGGTGAGCTTCAGGCTGATGCTGCCCTCGTTCCTGAGGTAGCTGCCAAGAAGGCTCCAAATTCTGAGGTAGCTGGTAAGGCTAACGTATTGGTAGTTCCAAACCTCGAGGTAGGTAACATCGGCTACAAGCTCGTTCAGCGCCTGGGTGGTGCCATCGCTATCGGTCCTATCCTCCAGGGTATCGCTCGTCCTGTTAACGACCTTTCTCGTGGTTGCTCTGTAGATGACATCTACTATATGGTAGCTATCACAGCTTGCCAGGCACAGGATGCAAAGAAGGCTTAATCAACTAACTTTATTTATAACATTACAAACTAAACATTATGAAAGTATTGGTTCTGAACTGTGGTAGTTCATCTATCAAGTACAAGTTATATAATATGGACGATGAGTCTGTATTGGCACAGGGTGGTGTAGAGCGTATCGGTCTTGATAACGCTTTCATCAAGGTTAAATTGCCTAATGGCGAGAAGAAGCAGATCATGCACGACATGCCTGACCACAAGGAAGGTGTGAACTTCGTGTTCAAGTGCCTGCTCGACCCGGAAATCGGCGCCATCAAGGACTTGAAGGAAATCGACGCTGTAGGTCACCGCGTCGTACAGGGTGGTGACAAGTTCAACGAGAGTGTTATCGTTGACAAGAGCGTAGAGGATGGTATCGAGGAACTTTGCGACCTCGCTCCTGTTCACAACGCAGGTCACCTGAAGGGTATCCGTGCCGTTGACTCTTTGATGCCTGGCACTCCTCAGGTTTGCGTATTCGACAACGCATTCCACAGCACAATGCCAGACTACGCTTATCTCTATGCCATTCCTTACGAGTTGTATGAGAAGTATCACGTACGCCGCTATGGTTTCCACGGAACATCTCACCGCTATGTTTCTAAGCGTGTTTGCGAGATTCTCGGTCTCGACCAGAACAACTCCAAGATCATTACTTGCCACATCGGCAACGGTGGCTCTGTAGCTGCAGTATTGAATGGTAAGGTATTGGATACTTCAATGGGCTTGACTCCATTGGCTGGTTTGATGATGGGTTCACGTTGTGGTGACATCGATGCTTCTGCTGTTACTTATCTGATGGATAAGTTGAACATGAAGCCACAGGAGATGGCTGACTTCCTGAACAAGAAGAGTGGTGTGCTCGGTATCACTGGTATTTCTTCTGATATGCGCGACATCGAGAACGCTGCCAACGAGGGTAACGAGAAGGCTCAGCTGGCTCTCCGTATGTACGAGTATCGCATCAAGAAGTACATTGGTGCTTACACAGCAGCTATGGGTGGCGTTGACGCTATCGTATTCACAGCTGGTGTTGGTGAGAACCAGACCGACCTCCGCGAGGAAGCTTGCAAGAACCTGGAGTATCTTGGCATCAAGATCAATAAGGAGGTTAACGACAAGGTTCGTGGTGAGGAAGCTATCATCTCTACCGATGACAGCAAGGTGAAGGTAGTAGTAGTTCCTACCGATGAGGAGATTGTTATCGCTCGCGATACAATGGAATTGGTTTCCAAGAAGTAATTCCACACAATACTATATAATATAAGGTGAAGACTAAAGACAGCAATGGATGGTCTTCACCTTATTTATTTCTTTCTTATCATTATTACATGATGAGGCTCCTGCCTGATGAGGATGGAAGCATCACTTAAATTTTGAGAATTATGAAAACAAAGATTGTAACTTTCGGAGAAATATTGCTTAGAATATCTAAGCCTGGTTATCAACGGTTATTCCAAGGTCACCGTATGTTCGGCAACTATGGTGGCAGCGAGGCAAATGCAGCCATCTCTCTGGCTCATTTGGGCGATAACGTGGAGTATGTAACCCGATTGCCATACGGCGAGATGGGTGAAGCTGCGCTGATGCATCTCAGGGAGTTTGGTTTGAATGTTTCTCATGTGGTGCGTGGTGGCGATCGTCTCGGTACCTATTACTTCGAGGAAGCTGTGGCGATGCGCAACTCCCGTGTAGTCTATGACCGCAAGAACTCTTCTTTCTATTCCTTGAAGCGTGGTATGGTGAAATGGAATCAGGTACTGGCAGATGCTGCCGTATTCCATTGCTCAGGTATTACCTGCGCCATCAGCCGTGATGCGATGGAATCTACCATGGATGCCATCAAGCTGGCGGTTGCTGATGGGCTGACCATCGCCTGCGATATCAACTATCGCAAGAATCTCTGGGGATACGGTCTGGAACCTCACGATGTGCTCTTCCAGATGATGCAGTATAGCGACATCATCTTCGGTGATCAGAATGAGTGGGAGATAGCCAGTGGAGTGCCTCATATTCCTTTCGAGGCTTTGGATGAAAACTATGTAATAGACAGGGAGGCTTATCTGTCGTATTTCCGCAAGATGCACCGTCTCTTTCCTAAATGCAAGAAGATGGTGATGGCTGTAAGAAACCAGATTGCCAGCAGCCATCATACCTTGAGCGGTCTGCTCTATGATACAGTAGAGGATCAGCTCTATACAACGAGAATCTACGACATACAGCCTATCGTAGATCCGATGGGTGTAGGCGATGCCTTCATTGCTGCCTATATCCACGCTCACCAGAAGTGGGGCGATGAGAACCAGTATTGCCTGGATTTCTCTCTCTCGGCCAGTGCCATCAAGAATACGATTCCAGGCGATCAGAATCTGGTATCTGAAGAAGAAATCATCAGTAATATGACTTCTTCGGGAGGAAGAATCCAGCGATAGGAATAAAACAAGATTACAATAGAACTATAAGATTCGTGTGATAAGAATAAAGGGCAGTCCAAATTGGGCTGCCCTTTATTCTTGTAGCTTATTTATTGTTATGGTTGGCTTTCGCCTTCCACATATTCTTCCATAAACATGTGTTCGCCATCGAATACGGCATAGGTGAACTGCCATATCCAGTCGCCCAGAATCATCAGGCGGGTCTTCTTGCTCAGCATCAGGTCCAGCTCTATGTGGCGGTGTCCGAACATGAAGTAATCAATATCCTTGTGACTTTGCATATACTGTTTGGCAAAGCGTACCAGGAATTCCTTCTTTTCGCCCATATAAGGCTCCTCCTTGCCATCGGCACGTTTCAGGCGGCTATGCTTCGCCCAGTTCAGTCCCAACGACAATCCCCAGCGTGGATGTATGGCATTCAGCAGCCGTTGGCAGGTGCGGTTGTGGAACATCGCTTTCAGGAACTTGAACTTCTTGTCCGGGTCACCCAGGCCGTCACCATGGGCAAGAAAGAACACCTTGTCGTAAATTTCCACGGTCTGTGGTGTATGGTGAACGATCAGTCCGCACTCTTCTTCCAGGTAGCCGTATGTCCATAAGTCGTGGTTGCCGGTGAAGAAATGTACTTCCACTCCCATATCCGTCAACTCCGAGAGCTTACCCAGGAATCGGGTGTAGCCTCTCGGTACCACATATCTATACTCATTCCAGAAATCAAACATGTCGCCCAGCAGATAGATGGCTGCAGCCTTGTGCTTGATGCTGTCGAGGAAACGTACGAGTCTGCGTTCCTGCATTCTGCCGTGTGGGATTGCCCACGATCCGAGATGCGCATCAGAGAGGAAATATACATTTTTCATAAGCGATTCTTTTTAAGTGAAGAGTGAAGAATGAAGAGTGGATAATTCAACGGTTTTGGCTATTCGAAACCGAGTTCTACACGAGCTTCCTCGCTCATCATACTCTGATCCCAGGCTGGCTCGAATACGAGGTTTACATTGGCAGACTTGACACCCTCTACGCTATCCACCTTGGTGCGCACATCCTCAAGGATGAAGTCGGCTGCAGGGCAGGATGGGGCAGTAAAGGTCATGTCAAGATCTACGGTAGCATCGTCTTTTACGTCTATCTTGTAAATCATGCCGAGATCCCAGATATTCACTGGTATTTCAGGGTCGTAAACTGTCTTGAGAACATCTACGATCTTTTCTTCTATCTTTGTCTTTTCTTCTTGTGTCATAATAATCTTTGTTTTTGCCTACAAAGATACTGCAAAATGGGGACAATACAAAAAGAAAAGACACTTTTTTCTTCGTGCCTGCTTAATAATACCGGAAAAAGTCTATAATTTGCCTTTATCGTGATAGGAATAAAAGGCTCCATCGGTGATGATGACATGGTCCATGAAGAAGATGCGCATGATTTCGCAGGCTTTCTGAATCTGAAGGGTAAGCTGGTCGTCTGCCTTGCTGGGGAGCGGACTGTTGCTCGGGTGATTGTGACAGAAGGCAATGATGGTGGCGTTGTTGAGTACGGCTTCCTTGATGAGCAGTCGGATATCCACGGCTGTTTCCGTAATGCCTCCGTGCGAGATACAGGAAGCCTTGATGAGCTTGAAATTCTGGTTCATCATCAATACCCATGCTTCCTCGGTATTGAGATCCTGCATCTTGGGGAGCATATAGTTGTAGATGGCGAGAGATGAACCCAAATCCGGGCGATAGCCTATCTTGTCAAGGGCACGACGCTTCCCCAGCTCACAGGCTGCAAGCACGGTAATCGCTTTCGCGGGTCCCATACCTTTGTAGCGGGTGAGTTCCTTGATTGTCATCTTGCCGAGAGTATTGAGATTGTTGTCGCAGTCTTTCATGATGTGTTTCATCAAATCTACTGCGCTCTCGTCTTGAGAGCCGGAACCTATTAATATGGCTAGCAGTTCGGCATTGGATAGTGCTGATGCTCCTAGTCGCTCCAGTTTTTCACGAGGTTTGTCTTCCTCTGCCCATTGCGAAATAGAAAGCTTCTCACTCATAGTGATTTATTTATAGAAAGTCTTGTTGTATGCGCTGAATTCGCTCTGTCCGAGCAGGCATCTCTTCCACCAGGCAGAAAGGAATCCGCAGCCGTAACCCATCAGCTGGGTGAAGGCGGCACGGATGCTCAGCACGCCAATCTTCACGCTGTGATTCTCCCTGCTGCTGTCGATGAACAGCGCAATGATATAGAAAATGATGCCAAGTAGGCCGATGCAGCCCAATGCTGCCATCGCATTGCCCAGGGTTGGGAATACGTGGACGGTGCCCAGCATATACGGCAGGAATCCGAAGAAGAGCAGAAGGAGCGTACCTGTCACGCCCACGGTGAAGACCATCGGCAGGAGATGTACGAGCTTAAGGCTCTCGGGATATTTCTTGTAGAGGTTGATGCGGGCGATGCCGCTGTTATATACCTGTCGCCAGAATTTGCGGAAGTCGGTGCGGCGCTTATGCCATACCCATGCTTCAGGGAACAGACGGCAACGGCAGCCTGCCTTGAAGATACGGATGGAGAAATCGATGTCCTCACCAAAACGCATGTTGGAAAAGCCATTCAACTTGAGATAAACGTCCCTGCGGATGCCCATGTTGAATGAACGAGGGTAGAACTTATCCATCTTCTTCTTTCCGCCACGGATACCACCGGTGGTGAAGAAAGAAGTCATGGAATAAGAAATGGCTTTCTGAGTATCTGTAAATGATGAGTGTGCCTTGTCGGGACCGCCGAATGCATCGGCAGGTTCGCGGCTCAACTCATCACTTACAGCCTTCAGATAGCCCTCTGGCAAGACTACGTCGCTGTCGAGTATCAGCAGATACTCGCCCTTGGCACGCTCGGCACCATAGTTGCGACTCTGGCCCGGACCAGAGTTCTCCTTATAGTAATAATGTATATCCATCAGGTTTTCGTATCGCTTGCACACTTCCTCGCAGGGAGTCTGTGAGCCATCCTCTACGATGACAACCTCGAAGTCCTTCTCCGTCTGATGGGTAAGGCTCTCTAACAGTTCGTCCACTTCGTCAGGACGGTTGAATACTGGTACTATGATGGAATATTTCATTCTACTTACTATTAAGGGTTAAGTTTGCTCGATAAGAGCGTAATCTTCTTGTTGAAAGACGGATTACTCGCTTACACGACCGAGGTAGCTGCCGTCACGAGTATCAACCTGGATGGTCTCGCCCTCGTTAACGAACAAAGGAACGCGAACCTCAGCACCAGTCTCGAGAGTAGCTGGCTTGGTAGCGTTGGTAGCAGTGTTACCCTTTACACCTGGCTCAGAGTGAGTAATCTTCAGGGTAGTCTTTGCTGGCATTTCAGCCAAGAGGATAGTACCGTCTGTAGTATCAGTAACAACCTCAACTACGTCACCCTCCTTCATATACTGACCACCGGTAACGTTCTCCTTGGCGATAGGCACCTGCTCGAAAGTCTCCTGGTTCATGAAGATACAACCAGTAGCGTCCTCGTAGAGGTACTGATAAGGGCGACGCTCAACGCGAACATCCTCCAATTTGAAACCAATCTGGAATGTACGCTCCAGCACGCGGCCGTCGGCAACATTCTTCAACTTAGTGTTCATTACGGTGTTACCTTTACCTGGCTTTCTGTGCTGAAAGTCGATGCAAACCCATACTTTGCCATCCATACGGATGCAAGTTCCAATCTTAATTTCCTGTGAATTAATCATTTCTTGTTTTATCTAGAATGTTATTATTATTCTCGTAATCGGGTGCAAAGTTACAGCAAAATGATGAAAAAACAAAGGGAAAATCGAAAAAAACATAAATATTTAAGCTAAATTTGGTAGTTTTCTTGGTTATTTGAGAAATTATGCGTAATTTTGCAGCCCAAAAAGGGCTTATTTTGCTCTTTTGTGAAGAATATTAATTAAAAAATAAATAAGAAAAATGAAAAGAACATTTCAGCCTCACAATCGTCGTCGCGTGAACAAGCATGGTTTCCGTGAGCGTATGGCAACAAAGAATGGTCGTCGCGTATTGGCTTCTCGCCGTGCTCATGGCCGCAAGAAGTTAACTGTTTCTGACGAGCACCACGGAAAGTAATTTCCGATAGGGAAATTCGTCTATCGACGATGACATTAAAAGCAGCAAGGAGAGATTCTTTGCTGCTTTTTGTGTTTTTATGACTTTTTATATTGTGATGAAACGCAAAAACTTGGCGTTTTATTTTGTATTGTCTTCGATTATTCCTATCTTTGCACCAAAAAAGAAAGAATGACTTCATCTGAGTTTATAAATAAGTTTAAGAGTAAGTATCTCTGGGGCAACCTGGGCGCCATGTTCCTGGTGCTGGTTTTGCTCTGCGTCGGTGTCAAGTTCGGCATCGATATCTACACCCATCATGGTGAGGCCATCCGTGTGCCGGATATCAGATACAAGAATATCAATGATGCCACCCGCATTCTCGATGATGCCGGATTGGAAATAGTGGTTTCGGATACCGGATATGTCCGTTCGCTCCCTGCCGACTGTATCCTGGAGCAGACGCCGGTGTTCGGAGAGGTGGTAAAGTCGGGACATATCATCTATGTCACGATCAACTCCAATCATTCTCCTCGTATCACCATTCCTGATGTCATCGACAACAGTTCTCTGAGAGAGGCGATGGCTAAGTTGACCGCCATGGGATTCAAGCTGGGGGCGCCGGAATACATACCTGGCGAGGAAGACTGGGTTTACGGTATTCTCGTTAAGGGCAAGCATGTGGTGGCTGGTGATAAGGTTTCTATCGATGATGTGCTCATCATCCAGGTAGGTAATGGTCAGCGAGACACTACCGACTCCTTCGATATGGTGGATCCTGTCTATCACGAAAACGATGATGTGATGGAGGGAGAAGGTGATGGTACAGAAAGCACCGAAGATAACTTCGAGGTGGTTCCGGGAACTGAATCTACGGAAACTGCACCTTCTTCACACGAACTCCAGCAGAAAGAAGTGGTGGAGTAGGAGAAATGAAAAGTGAAGAGTGAAGAACGATGAGTGAAGAATTCAATAGTAATACGAATGATATTTTTAGATTATATATATAATAAGGTATATGCTCCAGTAGAGGATGACTTCGGGTTTGATGATGCAGGAGATTTGGATGAACTTGATGATGAACTCCAGATGGAGGGAGAGGGAACTGCTCCGGCTGGCGAAGGAGGCGATGACCTCTATGAGCACTGGAAGGTGCAGGTGGATGCCAATCAGGATCCTGTCCGCATAGACAAGTATCTGGCTGATAAGATGGCTTACCAGAGCCGCAACCGCATTCAGCAGGCAGCTGATGCCGGATTTATTCATGTAAACGGTAAACCGGTGAAGAGCAATTACAAGGTGCGCCCGAACGACATCGTTACGCTGATGCTCGACCGCCCTCGTCATGAAACAAGCATCAAGCCGGAAGAAATCGACATCAATGTGGTTTATGAAGATGACCAGTTGATGGTGGTTAACAAAAAGGCAGGAATGGTGGTTCATCCGGGAGCCGGAAACTTCCATGGCACCCTGATTCAGGCTGTGGCCTGGCACCTGCGCGATATGCCGGAGTTTGATGCCAACGACCCGGAAGTGGGTTTGGTCCATCGCATCGATAAGGATACGAGCGGATTGCTCGTGGTAGCCAAGACTCCTACTGCCAAGACGGCATTGGGCAAGCAGTTCTTCAACAAGACAACCCATCGCAGTTACAATGCGTTGGTATGGGGTAATATCGTGGAGGATGAGGGACGCATCGAGGGCAATATCGGTCGTGATCCCAAGAACCGTCTCCGCATGAAGGTCTTCGACCCGGATAGCGGTATTGGCAAGAGTGCAGTTACCCATTATAAGGTCTTGGAGCGCTTCGGCTATACCACCTTGGTACAGTGCATCCTGGAAACGGGCCGTACCCATCAGATCCGTGCCCACATGAAGCAGATAGGTCATCCACTCTTTATGGACGAGACTTATGGAGGTGCTGAGATTCTGAGAGGTCAGCGCAGCAGCGGTTACAAGGCATTCATCCAGAATTGCTTCAAACTCTGCCCACGTCAGGCTCTCCATGCCAAGACCCTCGGTTTTGTTCATCCTGTCAGCAAGCAGCAGATGGACTTCGACAGCGAGTGGCCTGATGATTTTAGACAATTAATAGAAAAGTGGCGCGGCTTCATCGCAGGCACCACAAAAGATACATTCAAAAATATTTAGAGATTATGGAAAATAGCAAGAGAACGATAGCCATCGTATGTGGTGGTGATTCTTCTGAGCACGATGTTTCTTTGCGCTCAGGTCAGGGTTTGTACTCATTCTTCGACAAAGAGCGTTACAATATTTACCTGGTCGATGTAAAGGGTACCGACTGGCACGTGGCTTTCGATAATGGCGAGACAGCCGAAATCGATAAGAACGACTTTTCTTTCGTAAAGGATGGCAAGCATATCTATTTCGACTATGCTTATATCACCATCCACGGACAGCCTGGTGAGAATGGTGTGATGCAGGGATACTTCGACCTTATCCACTTGCCATATTCTACAAGTGGTGTGCTGGTAGAGGCAATGACCTTCGACAAGTATGTGCTCAACAACTACCTGCGTGGTTTTGGCGTGAACGTGGCTGACAGTATCTTGCTCCGTCGTGGCGAACAGTATGATGAGGACGAGATTGCCGAGCGCATCGGTATGCCTTGTTTCGTAAAGCCTGCTGCCGACGGCAGTAGCTTCGGTGTGAGCAAGGTGAAGAATGCTGACCAGTTGGCTCCAGCCCTCCGTGTAGCTTTCATGGAGAGCAACGAGGTAATGATTGAAGGCTTCCTCGATGGTACTGAGATTTCTCAGGGCATTTACAAGACAGCAGAGAAGACCGTTGTCTTGCCAGCTACAGAGGTGGTAACCAGCAATGAGTTCTTCGATTATGATGCCAAGTACAATGGTCAGGTACAGGAAATCACTCCAGCCCGTCTCTCTCCTGAGACTGCAGAAGAGGTGGCAAAGACCACATCCCGCATCTACGATATCCTCCATGCCAATGGTATCATCCGCATCGACTATATTATCTCTAAGGATAAGGACGGTAAGGACAAGGTGAATATGCTGGAGATCAATACCACTCCAGGTATGACCGTTACCAGCTTCATTCCTCAGCAGGTGCGCGCTGCAGGCCTTGACATCAAGGATGTGCTCAGCGACATCGTGGAGAATCAGTTCTAATAATTAATGAGGAGTTAAGCTGTTAAAGAAGTTAAGGAGTTAAGACAACGGTAGAATTGAATGGTATGTAAAGATATCGTTTTAGAACATTTGTCTTAACTCCTATAACTTATAGACACCTAAACTCCCGAAAAACCATAAAGTTATGAAGATCCCTCAAGAATTTGATACCATTCGACCTTGGGAGCCAGAAGACCTTCCTGAGGTGTTCGACCGTTTACTTTCAAACGATCAGTTCAAGCAAGTACTTGCTTATCTTTATCCACAAGTTCCTTTTGAGATGATTGCCCAGAAGTTGAAGGCTTGCAAGACCAATCTCGACTTCCAGTTGGCTTTCGCCTACGATTTTGTTCATGGCATCCTGAAGAAGGCTGCAACGGGTTGTGAGATGGATTGCGCAGCCATTGATAATACCCGCAACTATACCTTCATCAGTAACCATCGTGATATCGTGCTCGATTCAGCAATCCTCGATGTAATGCTTATCGACAATGGCTTCAAGACAACCTGCGAGATTGCTATCGGAGATAACCTCCTGTCGCTTCCTTGGGTGAAGGACCTGGTACGTGTCAACAAGGCGTTTATCGTGGAGCGTGCCCTGAGCATGCGCCAGATGCTGATGTCAAGCAAGCGTCTTTCCGACTATATGCATTTCGCCATCAAGGAGAAGAACGAGAATATCTGGATTGCCCAGCGAGAGGGTAGAGCCAAGGATAGCGATGACCGTACCCAGAAGAGCATCCTCCAGATGATGGCGATGGGTGGTGAAGGTAGTATTATCGAACGATTGAAGCAGCTCCATCTCGTACCGCTGTCTATCAGCTATGAGTTCGATCCTTGCGACTTCCTCAAGGCTAAGGAGTATCAGCAGAAGCGTGATGTGGAAGGATGGAAGAAGGGACCTATGGATGATCTCGTAAGCATGCAGACCGGTATCTTCGGTTACAAGGGACATGTGCATTATCATGCAGCCCCATGTATCGATGAGTATCTGGATACCCTCGACCCTGAGATGCCGAAGCAGGAACTCTTCAATACCATTGCTGCCCATATCGACCACGAGATACATAGTCACTACCGTCTCTATCCAGGCAATTATGTGGCGCTCGATCTCTTGGAGAATACCGAGGCTCATGCTTCTGAATATACACCGGAAGATAAGGCTCGCTTCGAGAAATATATCGCAGGACAGTTGGCAAAGATTGAACTTCCTGACAAGGATGAAGCCTTCCTGAAAGAGAAGATTTTAACGATGTATGCCAACCCGGTTCGCAATTTTCTTGCTACAAAGTAACGAGAAGAATCAAATAGGATGATACTTTTTTGCTCTTTATGCAAAAATGTACCACAAAAACTGCTAAAATGTTAAGTGTACGATAAACACTGAAGGTTAACAAACCTTTCGTGTTTATCGTCATTTCTTAAAAAAATAACCTTAGTAACGAAAAATACATAAATTAAGCAAAAAAGTATCACCCTTTTTTGAAAAAGTATTGTACTTTTGCAGCGGTGATACGAATGTGAACATTACTTATCTCTCTGCAGAACTTCAGAAGCGTCTCTGCGTAACTGGTTCTGAGGGTAATTATACTTCTACTGTAGGTGAATTCAAAGGTCAGCCTGTACAGTTCGGTACTGCTTTTGATGCAGGCAAGGTAAAGGTTATTCAGGAGGTCTAGGAAGGCACCAATGAGGCTGCGGGTACAGCTACACTGAATGGCGATCAGCTGATGGTTGTTGAGGAAGGTAAGTTCAATGTTACCTTGACTTATACAAAGGCTGATGGCACTCAGGAGACTTACAATGCTGGTTCTTTCGATGTTGAGTCTTTGACTACCAAGCCAGAACTTCTTGAATATCTCGCTGGTGGCGAAGATGGTGATGGAACTACTACCTGGGAATGGAACGAAGCTGCCGGTGCTGTATGGGGCAATGGTCCTTTCGGTAGTGGCAACAAGCCTCAGTGGTGGGCTGTAAACTATGGTGCTGACATTGATGGTCAGGGTAGCTCGAAGGTTGGTGGTGTTGCCCGTAATGGTAGCGGTGCATGGTTCACTATCGACATCAATAACAAGCAGGCTATCGGTTCTGATGGCGTCAAGCTTCCTATCTCTGTAAGTGTATTGGAACACAAGGACCCAACCTGGGATAAGGGTACTATCTCATTCCCAACTGCAACCAATGATAATTTCGTTATCCCTATGGGTGTAAACGTGAATGCAGGTAATGTAGTATTCCAGAACACTGCTGTCCCGTTTAGAAATCATCGGGCCTGAAAAGGCTAGGATATAGCCAATCCTCCGTCTTTTCTGTTGGAACAGCTTTGTTAAACAATTCATTTAAAGGAGTCTTGTCCGTAAGGAATAGACCCACGTTCTTTGAAATAGTGTGTAGCGATTGATCTATGTGCATCACTTTCTTTGCATAAGCTAAAAGCAAGTATGTGCATATGGCAATCCAGATTTGCAGATATATGGCATTCTCGGAAGTTCCATAAAAGGATTTGATGTGAAGGTGTTGCTTAATCCATTTAAAGTAAAGTTCCACGTTCCATCTTTCCCTATATAATTCAGATATGGTAAGCGCTTCATATTCCATGTTGTTTGTGAGAAACCTATACACCTTACTTGTTGCATAGTCCTCATAGGTTACCATTCTAAGTTCTTCAGGATACCATTTGGCAGTATGTAGTCCTGTTAATTTGATACGTTCATCAGAAATGATACCAGTACTCTTGTCAACTTCGGCTTCTGATACAACTTCAAAAAGTATGTTATCTTTTGCCCTAGTAACAAAGAATGCATTCTTCTTAGTTATCAACTTGAAGAGTCTGTTGAAATCTACATATCCTCTGTCCATCAAATAGATAGCAGAAGGTTCTATGTAGAGATCATCAAGAGCTTTTACATCATTAACCGATGCAGAAGTCAAATAAACTGAGACTGGAAGATTTCCTCGCAAATCGACTAATGTGTGCATTTTGATGCCACCTTTGTTTTTGCGAAACTTTGCCCAAGGACATAATTTGAGACACAGACTTATAGTACTGCTATCAAAAGCATATACCATGTTGTCAAGGTCTAATCTGAACTTGTCTTTGGCATAAAGAGGACGTACTTTTTTCAAAAGAACGTCTGCAAAATCTTTATAGATATGCCAATCTCGCTTCTCGTTAGCTTTTGCTAGAGTATTACGTGGTACAGCATAACTAATACCACAATGGTAAAGTTTGCTGGAGAGTGCCGTAAGGCAGTTTTCTAAATCTCGAAGACTATCACGACCTGTTAATTGAGCATAGCTCATTACTAGAAATTGGTCTTTACAAGAGAAGTTTCTTGCTCTGTAGTTTCCCTTATAACGGTCTACACAAGTTTTGAAATCACGTTCTGGTATAAGTGACATAATCTGAGAGAATATAGTTTTGCCTTTGTTCATCGCACACGTATTTTAAATATGCGTGCAAAGATACAAAATCAAATCGAATACACTATAAAAAGTCCGTAAACTTTTGAGTATTAATAACTTATTTAATAATCGTCTCGTTTTAACGGGACACTAGTGATTCCAGAAGTATTATGTATTGGTAGCCAGCGATGATAAGTTGGTATTGACTGCAGCAGAATTACCAGAGAATGGTACTGGATGGTTCTATGTCTTCAAGAAAAAGGCTAAATAGGTATGTGATAAATCGATGTGATTAAAACATAAAATTAGGCTAAGCCTCGGCTGTAGTGATACAGTCGGGGCTTTTTCATACCTTTTAGTAAACAGAAATTGACCTTTTTTGCTTTTCTTCCGTACTTTCTAGTATAATTGCTGAAAAGATTTGGTGTTTACGAGTTTTTATTGTACTTTTGTATGCAGTAAGACAAGTAGGTTTAGCAGGGTATGTTTGTACAACTGAGAGCTTATAACAGGTCAACTTTGCGACTCACACCGAACGGTGTGAGTGCGTGCATCGAACGAAGTAAGAGCGTGCGGCGTTCGATGTGAGCACGTGCATCGTTCGACGCACGTCGGAAAGTCCTGGAACTTCAAGCTTATATCATTAGTACTTAGTACCTTATAACATACTTGTGATAACAGCTAATAATACTAAACTATGGCAATAAAGTATGAAATCCATTCCATCCATAACTCGAAGGGCGAAGGTGGAGAACAGAAATTTGTCCGGTTGCGTGACCACGAACCGATGACCAGTAAGCAGATAGAGCAGCATATAGAGCAAGCATGTTCGCTTACCAGGGGTGATGTGCAGGCTGTAATGACATCGCTGCACGATCTCATCGTGACCGAGCTCTCTCATGGCGCCCGTTTCTATCTTCCACAAGTGGGCTATCTCTCGCTGTCTGTTACAACGGAGTTGCCGGAAGGTAAATCCATGGATAAGGTGACAGGTAATAATATCCGCTTGCGTAACATCAATTTCAAACCTACAGCCGAATTGTTGAACGAGGTGGCTAGACAGGTAAGGTTCGAACGTTCTAAATATACCACGAAGTCTCGCAGATACACCGAAGAACAGTTGTGGGATAAGATTGTGGCTTTCATAAAAGAGCATGACTATATTTGCCGGCGCGATATGGAATACCATTTCGCCTTGCGCCAGCAGACAGCCTTGAAATGGTTGAAGCATTTTACGGAGAAAGGGCTTCTGGTAAAGGAAGGTGCAAGAAATGCTCCTATCTATTTCCTGGCAAAAGACAATAAAGGCAATGAAGACAATAAAGACAATGGATTCTCCCTTCACACTAAACGTCTTGAGCCATAGAAGTTTAGCGTAGCTGTGAAAGGAGAAATGAAAATGGAAATTAAAATTAATACCTGATAAAAATGAATAATTTGATCACTAAAACTTGGAAACCGCTGCTGTCGCTGCTCTTCGGCGTGGTAGTGATGCTGTTCTGGGCTGTGCCTTATATGGCAGGGCTCTGCTTTCAGGAACAGTATCAGATGTTTCTCTTTGATACCAACTATTTTCTGGAGCGCATTGTGCTGCCGGGAGGATTGGCTGACTATATCAGTGAGTTTCTGGTACAGTTCTACTATATGCCAGTATTGGGTGGTGCCTTCATCGGACTGCTCCTGATAGGCATTCAGACTGCCGTATGGGGACTGATGAAGCAATATGGAGCCAAGCATGATTTCCCAGGCTATCTCCTGAGTTTCCTTCCAAGCATCGCCCTGTGGTGCGCCATGGGCGACCAGAACATCCTGCTTTCTTTTGTGGTTGCACTTTTCGGAGCTCTGCTGATGGGATGGATTCACAACCGGTTCCACAACCGGTTGGTAAAGGTGGTGTTCGAACTGGTTAGCACGGCATTGGTTTATTGGTTCCTGGGTCCTGTGGTATTCCTTTATGCCGCCCTGATGATAGGTGATACGCTGAAGAATGCGCAACAGAAGGACAGTATCCTTTCCGGAATAGGCTATTCTGCCTGCATTCTTGTGCTTACCATAGCCTGGATCCTGCTGAGCACGCAGTCTCTGCAGTATCCGATGTATCGCATCTTTGCCGGACTTAATTATTATCGCTATCCGGGTGCAGTATCTCCGTTGCCTTTTGTTGTGATGGTATGGGCTGTTGTGATTCCTTTCCTGGGGATAATTCCATGCCACCGGAAATCCTTGCAGAAGTTGCAGCAATCCAAAGTGGTCATAGTGTTGAGCTATGTATTGGTGATTGTGGCTTCATGGTTTGGTATCAAGGCATCTTTTGATGAAATAACCTACGACCTGATAGATTATGATTTCCTGGTTCGCACCGAACAGTGGGATAAGATTATAGAGAAGGCAGAGAAGAAGCCGGCAACCACACCGCTCAGTGTATCGTGTGTGAATCTTGCCTTGAGTCAGAAAGGTATGCTTGCCGACCGCCTTTTCGAGTTCTATCAGAATGGAGGCGAGGGCTTGTTTCCTACCTTTACCCGCGATATGATTTCACCGGTATCTACGGCAGAAATTTTCTTCCGTCTGGGAATGGTGAATGATGCCGAAAGATATATGTTCGAGGCGCAGGAAGCGATACCGAATTATCGCAAGAGTGCCCGATTGACCCGCAGGATTATAGAGTGCGAAATCATCAACGGCAATTACAAGGTAGCAGCCAAGCTGCTCCGCCGACTGCAGAAGACGCTCTTCTATAGCAACTGGGCTAACCAGACCATGGCGCTGCTGGGTAATGAGAAGGCTATCAACCGGCATCCTATCTATGGCAAGCTGCGCAAGTATCGTGAGAAAAAGCAGGACTTCCTCTTCAGCGACCGGGAGATGGACCAGATGTTGGGCTTGCTCTTCCTGAATGATAACCATAACAAGATGGCATACGAATACCTGATGTGCTACGAACTTCTGCAGCGCAATATGGAGAAGTTCATGCAGTATTATCCGCTGGGCAGATTTGTGGGTTATGACCATATTCCACGTTCCTTCCAGGAGATTCTCATCGGCAACTGGATGAAGACACATAGCGATCCGCGTACCATCCCATATAGTGTGGATGCACAGAACGTGAACAATACGCTCAACTTCATCCAGCTCTATATGCAGAATCCGAAGAATCCTCAATTCAGTCAGCAGCCGTATGTATCCAATGCCTGGCACTATGTGATGGTGCAGGGGGTTGATGAGGCTTCTAAGAAGAAGGAGGGAATGAAAGAGGTTTATTAGAATGTAGAATGATAATACAGGAATGATATGAAAACAATCAAATATCTGTTGTGTGTTCTGTTGGTTGTGATGGGGATGGCTACTCTCGATTCCTGTTGCTATCCTTCACCATGGAGTGAGGCAAAAGAAATCAAACAATTGCCTAAAATCTTCCCTGATTACATCGGGGTTACAGTTCCTGTCAACATCGCTCCGCTTAATTTCAATATGACGGATGACGATGTAGATGAAATGTTAGTGAGTGTGGCAGGATCGAAGACCATCGAGGAAATCTCTTCTTTCGGAAAAGAGTATGCGGACTTTGATGTAGAGGAGTGGCACGACTTCTTGAGAAAAAATAAGGGCGGAAAACTCACCGTCTCTGTGTTTGTATTGAAAAATGGTGAAAGGTTCAAGTATCAGGACTTCGATATATATGTCAGCCCCTACGAGTTAAAGGACTGGGGCTTGACTTATCGTCGTATTGCCCCTGGTTATGAGGTGTATGGCAAGTTGGGCATTTATCAGCGCAACTTGAGTAACTTTGAGGAAACGGCAATCCTTGAGAATACCGCAGCACCGGGTGCCTGTCTCAATTGTCATACGGCAAACAGAACCAATCCCGATCAGTTTACCTTCCATGTCCGTGGTGACCATGGTGCTACCTTAGTTTCTCAGAACGGCAAGCGGGAGTGGCTGAAGGCGAAGAATGAATCCCAGAAGGGTTCGATGGTTTATCCTTACTGGCATCCATCGGGCAAGTATTGTGCTTATAGCACCAATACCACCCATCAGAGTTTCCATGCCGTGAAGGATGAGCGAATTGAAGTCTTCGACCAGGCATCGGATGTCTTTGTCTATGAACCTGCAACCCATGAACTTATATTGGATTCGCTCCTGATGACGAAAGACCATTATGAGACTTATCCGGTATTCTCACCAGATGGAAAGACGCTCTATTTCTGCTCTTCTACGGCAGAACCTATCCCAAGCGGTTACAAGGATATCAAGTATAATATCTGCAAGATTGGTTTCGATGCGGCTACGGGTAAGTTTGGCAACAAGGTGGATACCATCTTCAATGCCCGTGAACTGGGCAAGAGTGCCACCCATCCACGTCCTTCGTATGATGGCAGGTATATCATGTTTACGATGAGTGATTATGGCTGTTTCCCTATCTGGCATAAGGAAGCGGATAACTGGTTGCTGGATTTGAAGACGGGACAGGCGCGACCAATGACGGCTGCCAATAGCAGGAATACAGATAGCTGGCACAACTGGAGTAGGGATTCCCATTGGTTTGTCTTTACATCCCGTCGCGGTGACGGTCTCTATACCCGTCTTTATCTTGCTTGCATCGATGACAAGGGCAATGTTAGCAAGCCGTTCCTTTTGCCACAGCGCAATCCGAAGAAGTACTACGACGAGTTGCAGGATTCCTATAATACTCCTGATTTCACTTCGAAGCCAGTAGAGCTGGATGCCCGTGCGGCAGGAAATGAAATCATGAGTGATAAGAGGATTCCGACAAAGGTTAGATAACGGAATCTTTATAATTCCTTATTCTGTAGAATATGATTCCTTCTCAGCGATGCATTCCATTTCTATCAACCAGCCTGGTCGGCATACTTTAGCCTCCACGATGATGCGGGGAATCTGGGGATAAAACTGCTGCATCAGTCTGTCAACCGTATGATAGTCGGAGATGTCGCGCAGATAGATGATGAAGTATTGGATATCATTCATCGTGGCATCGCCATCTTTCAGCAGGGCGCCGATGTTCTCAAGCAGTCTGCCGGTCTGGCGCACGATGTCTCCTTCATAGACCACATCTCCATGCTTGTCGATACTGGCTGTACCGGAGATGAAGTATTGTTGCTTGAACTGCTGGCTTCCTTCTGAATGGAGAGTATGGGTAGGTAGCGTAAGCCGGGTTCCTCGTTCGAAGGCTACTCCATATTCATGGGTAGAATTCAGATGATCGAGTGCCTGAAGATACTTCTTGTCCTCTTCCTTGATATGGGGGATGGTGAGGAAGTCGATGGCTACAGCTGCGTGGCGTACCGGAGTGGCACCACCGATACCCGTGCTGGCAATGTAGTGGGTGTCGGCTGTCAATCCCTCTTTATCGAAGATGTCTTTACGGGCTTCTACTACGCCTTGATAGTTTACATCGATGTTGGTGACGTATATCCAGGTGCGAATCAGGTTGCGTTCCATGGTCATATCCGTACCTTCGATAGTCTTCAGATATTTATTGAAGAGAAAATGGGTCTGCTCGTACGAATCCTTTCCCTTTGCTTCCTCTTCTGTCAGACGAAGACTGTGGAATAAGATAGGTGTAGCTTCATCCGTAGTCTTGATCAGCAGGCTCACCTTGCTGCCATTCAGTGGAGTCTGTTCCACGATAGTGAGGTTTGCGCCTTTCAGAAACTCCTGATAAAGGAGAGATTCTTCTAACTCTTTTATCTGGTTCTGGGAGTCGCTGAGGAATACCTTACAATATTGCAAGGTACGGTTTTCCAGTTTCTCTGTATCGAGAAAGTTACCTAGTTTTAGATACAGAAAGTTAAGGCGATCATTGAATGAACCCTTAGCTTCTGGTGAAAGTATTATGTATTTGTCCATCTCGTTTTTCTTTTTTTCGGCAGCAAAGGTACGGATAATATCTGAGATATAAGAATATAGACAGGATGAAATGATAAAAATACCGAGAAATGGGGATAGGAACAGGCTGGATAGAACGGAAAATAGGGAAATAAAGGCTTGTATTCCTTTACTTCCCCCTATCTTTTTCTTATTTCCTGCTTTAGAGTGATTCGAGCATACGCTTGATGACAACCTCGGCTGAAATCTCACGGTTGGCTGCCTCTGGAATCACCAGACTGTTCTTGCTCTCGATGACATCATCGGTAACAATCAGACCGCGGCGTACTGGCAGACAGTGCATGAAGCAACCGTCATTGGTCCAGCTCATGTGCTCCTCGTCGATGGTCCAGCTCATATCCTTGCTCAGAATCTCACCATACTGTGCTGGGTCTTTCACACCCGGACAGCTCCAGTTCTTGGCATAAACGAAGTCTGCACCTTCCAGAGCCTTCTTCTGGTCGTACTCCACTTTGGCATTACCTACGAACTTAGGATCAAGCTCATAGCCCTCTGGGTGAGTAACCACGAAATCAACATCGGCTGCGTTCATCCACTGAGCGAATGAGTTTGGCACAGCCTGAGGCAAGGCACGGCAGTGAGGAGCCCAGGTCAGGACTACCTTAGGACGAGCCACCTTCTTATGCTCCTCGATGGTGATGAGATCTGCGAATGCCTGGAGTGGGTGAACGGTAGCTGTCTCCATAGCGAAGACTGGGCGGCCGCTGTACTTCACGAACTGGTTCACGATAGTCTCGGCATAATCGTAGTCTCGGTCTTTCAGACCGGCAAAGCTGCGCACACCGATAAGGTCGCAGAAGCTTCCCATCACTGGGATTGCCTCAAGCAGGTGCTCACTCTTGTCGCCATCCATGATAACGCCACGCTCTGTCTCCAGTTTCCAGGCACCGGCATTTACATCGAGTACGATTACATTCATGCCCAGGTTCATCGCAGCCTTCTGTGTACTCAGTCGGGTACGGAGACTGTTATTGAAGAATATCATCAGCAAGGTTTTGTTCTTGCCTAACTCCTGATAACCGAAACGGTTTGCTTTCACTTCCTGTGCCTCGGCGAGTGCTGCTTTCAAGTCGCCAAGGTCTTCAACATTAAAGAATGTCTTCATTGTTATTTCGTTTTTTATTTGTTATTTCTGATATATATTGCTCTTGGATCTTTCTTCTTGAATCTTGATGTTTGCAAAGTTTGCATGCAAACCTTGCAAACATGGCAGAAACTAAGACTTGGTACGGAGAGGGTACGGAGTTGGTACGGAGCGGGTCTTGTTAGGCTCTTGTCTGTCCCTGGCCAGTAATCAACCACTTGTAGGTGGTAATCTCTTCTAGCGCCATTGGTCCGCGGGCTCCGAGCTTCTGAGTACTGATGCCAATCTCTGCGCCCAATCCGAACTGTGCGCCATCGGTGAAACTGGTTGGAGCATTCACATAAACGCAGGCTGCATCTACCATTGCCTGGAACTTCTTCTGGGCTGCTTCGTTGTTGGAAACGATGCTCTCGCTGTGTCCGCTTCCGTAGGTAGCGATATGGTCGAGCGCCTCATCTTCCGAAGCCACGGTCTTGATTCCCATCTGCATGCTGAGCCATTCAGTGTTCCAGATGCTCTTCATGTTAGCATCTGCTTCTGTTGAGTCTGCGGATTTGCAATCCGCAGTCAGCAAACCTGCTTCCTTCATCTTTGCTTCGCTTTCCTCTGCCTTATATAATAAGGTATCAGGATAGTGTCCCTTTAAGGCTTCGTAAGCCTTGGTATCTGCATGAATCTTGGTCTGCTTCTCGGCGAGACCTTCGCAGAGGGTTGGTAGGTCGCTTAATCTGCTTTCATGAATCAGCAGACAGTCGAGTGCATTGCATACGCTTACTCTTCGGCACTTGGCATTGGTGATGATGCGCTTGCCCATCTCCAGGTCGCCATCCTTGTCGAAGTAGCAGTGTACCACGCCGGCTCCGGTTTCGATAACCGGTACCTTGGCGGTATCACGAACGAAGTTGATAAGCTTCTTTCCTCCACGAGGAATGCAGAGGTCAATATAGCCCACTGCATTCAGCATTTCGCCGGTAGCCTCATGGGTAGCAGGGAGGAGCGTAACGACATTCGGGTCAATACCGAAAGTTATCAACACCTTGTGGATAAGTTCGACACCCGCTGAGTTAGAGGCGTTTGCATCCCTTCCGCCTTTCAGTACGCAAGCATTTCCACTCTTGAAACAGAGTGAAAAAACATCGAAGGTTACGTTAGGACGAGCCTCGTAAATCATGCCGATGACTCCGAATGGAACGGCAACCCGCTGCAGGTGCAAACCATTTTCGAGTGTTTTGTCTTTGAGAACTCTTCCGAGCGGTGAGGGCAGTGTACTTACGTGTCTCATATCCGAAGCGATATCCACGAGTCGCTGCTCTGTAAGTTGCAATCGGTCGTAGAGCGGGTTCGTTTTGTCCATCTTCGCCAGGTCTTCTGCGTTCGCTGCAAGGAGCGCAGGAGTCTCTGCGATGATAGCATCAGCCACCGCCTGCAGGATTTCATTACGTTGTTCGTCGCTGAGCAAGCCCAAAGTCTTGCTAGCTGCCTTCACTCTTTGGAATGTCTCTTTCAGTTCCATTTGCTATTTCCTTTCTTATTTGATGATAAGATATTTGGTAATGTGTTATGAGTTCCCTCTTAACAACGGCAAAGGTAAGCATAAATATTGGAAATTGCAAACTTTATGCAAGAAAAAGTGATGATTTTATAGATAAATGGATAGTTATACGAAAATGAGATAAAAAAGGTCAGACAGCGTCTGACCTTTTTGTAATGGTTCCTTCTAATTTTTCTGATACTGCCAGAAGAATTACTCTTTATCGTTTTCTTCAGGATGAGCCATTAGATACAGTTCCTTCTGTCGTTCGATTTCTCTTCTCAAGTCTTCCTTGTCTGGCAGGTATAACTTATATTTAGCAGCGAACATCTGGTCGTTTTTTGCGAGGGTAGAGTATCGTGCCACATCCGAATCGGTCTCGGTACAAAGAATGATGCCGATGGTAGGGTTGTCGTCTGGTCCTTTTTTCATCTTATCGTACATCTGAAGATACATATCCATCTGTCCTACATCCTGGTAAGTGATGCGATTTACCTTCAAATCGACCAAAATAAATGATTTGATGAGGTAATTGTAAAACACCAAATCGATGTAGTAGTCGTTTTCCTCGGTTCGAATATGTTGCTGACGAGCCACGAGTGCATATCCCTTTCCCATTTCCATCAAGAATTTCTCTAGGTTGTTGATGATTGCTGTCTCTAATTTTGATTCAGCGAGGGATGTGTCTTCTGGTAATCCAAGGAATTCCAAGACAACTGGTGATTTGATGTATTCGAGTTTGTCTTGCTGATAAGCCTTTGTCTTGTCTTGCATCTCGTTAACGACTGGCTGCTTCTTCTTTGACATAAGAAGACGTTCATAATATAAGGTGTTGATATTGCGGTTGAGGGTTCGGTAACTCCAACCTTCGTTGAACGCTTCCTTTGCATACCATTCACGAGCTTGTTTATCTTCTACACGGATGAGACGCTCGTAGTGGGTCCAAGGAAGGATATTCAAATTTGTAAAGTGAGTTTGATACTCCTCTTTTACAAGTGCGGTAAATATAGCAGGCACTGCCTGCTGTTTTTGTTTTTCCAATTGGGCAGGCAGTGCCTGCCCAATTCCTAAATCCGGAAAAAAGTTATAGAAACGTCTGTAACTCTTTATGTTAGTCTTGGAGAATCCCCTCCCGAATTCCTCCGTAAGAGCAGCCGAAGCGACCTCTATCACATGCTTTCCGTATTCAGCACGTGATGCTCCGTTCTGTTCTTCTTCCACAATACGTTGTCCTATTCTCCAGTTTCTTTCCACCAGAGAATAATTGACGGCAGCAAATGCTTTGCTGCGAGCCTTGCTGACGATGGAGCGCAAGTCGTTGACGAGCATGTTGTCTTCATCGTTATATTTCTTGCCGGGTTCTTTCATAATGCTACTGATTTTAGCTGTTCAAAGTGCAAAGATACGCTAATATATCGAAAAAGCAATCTTTCTCTTCACTTTTTTCGATAAAAGTTGCAGATAAAAAATGTATTTCCAAAAGAAAGTAGTATCCTTCTAGTGTGGAATTCTATGACTGTGGCTGATGCAATATCTATGAAAATGTGCTTTAAACGTGCGGAATCTATTTTTTTTAAGCACATTCCGCACGTTTAAAGCACATTTTCTCTGTCGCAGAAATACTCGGGACTTTCATAACCTTGGTAGATGAAAGGATTTGCTAATTTCCTGTTACTTAGTTTCATACGTCATTACATTTTTTGTGTTACAACTTTATTGTAATGGCAAAGATACAACTATTTATTGAATATGCAAAAGAAAAAGGTAGAAAGTTGAGGATTATTCTCAATTTTCTGCCATTTCATTTGCCCGTTTCCTTTTCTTTTTGTATTTTTGCCCCTCTAAACATTATATATACTATTGACTTGATAAGAAATATAGCAATTATGGGCAATATAAAGACGATATTGGCAGGCTTGTCATTGACGATGGCTGTGGGGATGCCGGCAGTGGCGAGTGATGAACTTACAATGGTAGTAGGTACCTATACCGACCAGAGTACTTCTGACGGAATGTATGTTTATCGTTTCAATCAACGAACGGGGAAATCACAATTGGTGGGCGATGTGCAGGCTGGCAACCCTTCGTTTCTCATGATGAATCATGATGTAAATCGGGTTTATGCCGTGAGCGAATATGATGATGGGCGACAAGGACTCGGGGCTTTCATTCTCAATAAGAAGGAGGGAGAGATGGTTCTGCTTGGGTATCAGAAGTGCGGAACGAAGGCTACTCGACCGGAAAACAAGATGCCGGGTGCGGCACCATGCAATGTGATGCTGTATGGTGGATATGTGGTGACATCCAATTATAATGGGGGTGATATTTCCGTATTCCCAATCAAGGAAGATGGAAGTGTGGCGCCAGAATCGCAATATTTCGATATGCATCGGGAGGGGAGTGGTGTGGTATCGCATATCCATTGCTGCCAGATGACTCCTGATCATCAATATATGCTTGCCAATGATTTGGGGAACGACTGTATCTGGCGCTTCCAGGTAAATGATGGCAAGATATTTTTATCTAATCCTGTTCTTGTCTATCAGGCTCCTAAAGGAACGGGACCACGCCATCTTGTATTCAACTCTAAAGGCAATGTGGCTTACCTGATAAGCGAACTGGATGGCACGGTAACCGTATTGGGATATAGCAATGGTACATTGCAGGAGTTGCAGCGCATACAGGCTTCGAAGACCCGTACGCTTGGAAGTGCCGATATTCATCTGTCTCCTGATGGTCGCTTTCTCTATGCATCCCATCGGTTAACCGATGAGGGCATCTCGGTATTTGCCGTAGATAAGAAATTGGGGCTGCTCACAAAGATAGGCTTCCAACCCACCGCTGCCCATCCTCGCAACTTCGCCATCACGCCTAACGGACAGTTCATGCTTGTGGCGTGCCGTGACAGTCATGTGATTCAAGTTTTCAAGCTCAATAAGAAAACTGGAATGATGGTTGATACGAAGCAGGATATAAAGGTTGGAAAACCTGTCTGCGTGCAGCTTGCAAATTAATACGCTTGGGGTCTTGCCAAGCATTTGCTCTGATTAGCCTATCACATTGCATAGTCGGTTGATGGCTGCATCAAAAGTGGTGAGGTCTTTGGCTCGCTTTCTGATGGCTGTCTTGTAATTATAGATGGTTTGCGTAGAATAGAATAGGAGGGTGGCTAGTTCCTGACCATCCGTAATTCCTAGTCGCATCAGTGCATAGATACGCAGTTCCTTGGTGAGACTGTTAGGGGCAGGGAGAACAATCTGCTTTTCTGGCAACAGCAGTTGGTTGAACTCTTCCACGAAATTCGGATACAAGTCAATGAATGCCTTGTCGAAGCGAATATAGAAGTTGGCTGCCTCTTCTTCTGCCAGCTTGTAGCTGTTGATGGCAGTCAGAAGATCGGCAGTTTGTTTTGCCTTGATTTTGCGACTTACCAATTTGCGATAATCATCCAGTTTCTTGATATATACGGCACTGATGTCCAGGAATAAATGCATATAGGTCTCTCTTCGCTTATTGGTGTTGAGCAGTTTCTGGTTCAGTTCGTCCAAGAGTGTATTTTGGCTTTTTATCTCCCTACGGCTCTTGACCAGACGCTTGTTCATCTTGAACGCAAAGAAAGCCATGGCAAGGAATCCTAGTGACAGGATACTCACGATGACGAGAGATGCTGTTACGATGCGGTTCTTGCGTACTTCTGCCTGATGGTTCGTTTCTGTGATAAGGGGAAGTATGCGGGAAATCTCAACCATGCGGAGACGGTTGTTGTAGAATTGGGCATCCTCCATGGAGCAATAGATGTATTTGGCAACCCTCTTTGCATAGGAGGTATCCTTATTATATAGATAGGTGGAAAGTTCCTGAAGGGCAAGATTCTCCTTCAGGGGACATATCTGGTCTGAGATGGCTGCTTCTACAATATACTTTTCGTATAAATCCTTTTGGTCGGTATCATAATAATAGCGGGCAATGCAATAAGCCGATGAGGCATGCACACGGCTGTTCAGGGGACTGGCTGAAAGTGCCTTCATGTAGAACTGAAGCATCTTTTTGCTTGTACGCTGCTTTAGATATTCAAACTCTCCTGAAAGATAGTAATAAAGAGCGGATTCCTTGTTGCCGATATGTTCAAGAGTCTTGCCTAAATAAAAACGTTTCTTGGCTGCTAATCCTTCTTGAAACTCCGACTTGTTGCAGAATGTTTCCCAATAGCTATATACCCAAGTCAAGGTATAATAATAGTATTGCAATAACTTAGGTGACATTTTCTCCACATCCATTGTGAGCATTAATTCTTCTGCCTGGCTGTAGAAACCACCCGTCGATAGCACTGCCGCACGATTGATTTTATTCAGGTTGACGAAATAATCATCCTGAAGTTGTACAGCCAGCTGGTAGCCTTTCTTGGCGTATGTCATGGCAGAGTCGTAACGGTAGGTATAATACTCCCTGTAGATTTGGTTATAGAGCCTAAGCTGGTTGTGCTTGTCGGAAGTTGTGTATAGTTGCTTTTTGAGTCTTAGCAGTTTCGCTTCTTTTCTTTGGGTAAACTTGCTTCGCTGAGCGATGTAACTGTCTAAACGATGGAACAGCTGTTCCTCGTTTACGGAAGAAGCACTTGCCAGTAATGGCATAAGCATCATTAAGAACCACAATACTACTTTCATAACTATCTTTTTAATTGTTATTGTTACTATCTGGTAGGCTATTAGAGTGCCTTATAGTTGTATTTTTCTGCAAAGATACTACTTTTATTCCTCTTTTTATCATCTACTCTATTAAAAAGTATTAATATCTTAGATAGCTTGATTATTAATAGGTTATGAACTTGAAAACCCTGGTATTTATCTACTCGTAACCTACACACGATGCCAATGTCTGAAAAATCTCCTTAACTTTGCAACCGCAATCGAATCGCATTCGGTGGCAAGTGAAATCATGTCAAAATAAGAATAAACAACTGTAAGATTATGAACTTAAGAATCCGTACATTTTCTATGGCTTTGGTAGCAATGTCTGCTGCAAGCCAAGTGTATGCACTTCCTTCCGACGAATCTGAAAACAAGGAGAAAAAGGAAGAGCGTAATGTGATGCTCAACGCATCTGATGCCAACAAGCCTCGTGAAATCCAGATAGGATTGCCAAGCGAGGATGTAACCGTATATGAGAACGGTCTTCCTGCCGTTTACTCTTCTTCCGTACACAGACTGTCTGCCCATTGGCGTAGCGATGCTTCACTGAAAGGTACCGACTTGATGACTCCATCTGAGTCTGCCATTGCTACAGGTAATATTGCATACGCAGTTTCTTCTTTCAGCGAGTTGGGACAGAAAGAGTTCAAGGGCAAGCTCAACTATAAGGCAAACCATTTTGGTATGCAGAATGTAGATCTCAACCTGTCTGGTGGAATCGGTGACAATTGGCTTTATACTGCCAGTATGTATCAGAATTTCGATCCAGGTAGTTTCAAGCTTCGCTTTACTGATTATGCCGACCGTACCCAACTTTATCATTTCGGTATCACTCGCATCTTGAATGATGGAAAGGGACGTGTCTCCTTATTATATAAGTATTCCAACAGCAAGAATCCTGGCAATTTTGCCAATGCCGCACCATTTATCTATTCAGGCGACGGCAGTATCAAGAAGATTGATGGCTTTGACCCTGGTATGGACTCATATGTGCAGCGTCAAGGTTCTTTCCAATACTTGAATACAAAGTCAGGAAAGATGGAGACATGGAATATGAGCGATGGCAGTGAGAATCATGCCAACGAGATTGCCCTCATCAGTCAGTATCAGTTTGATAATGGATGGTTGTGGAAATTCAACGCCAAGTATATGAATGCTCCACGTGCCAATTTTGTGGATTACGGAGGAAGTACCATCTCTCAGGTGAGCGAGGCTGATGGCTATCAGCTTTCTGATGGGTCTGCCTACAGTGGTTACATAGAAGGTCGTCGCACCTGGTTGCATGTTGGTAAGGTGAGCAATGCGCTTTTGACTACCGAAATTTCCAAGCAGTTGAACAACCATAAGTTAATGATTGGTTTGAACGAGTGGTATTACCATCTCAATTACTATTCCTCTTCGTTCCAGTGGGCAGGCACCGTAGAAGCTTATCCACGCACATTGAGCCAGATGTATGTCAATCCGCTTGATCCTACACAGACAGCCCGCCGTTCTGAGACTTTCGGTTATAATGAGTTGAGTCCTGAATATACCAAGGGTTCAGAGAACAAGTTGGCACTCTACTTTACCGACGAATGGAAGGTAAGTCCTAAGTTCAAGGTGTTCTATGGTGGTAGATTGGAGTACTACCGCATGTCTGCCGAGCAGATTTCTACTCCACGTTTCTCAGGATTCCACATGGGTAACTATAATACATACGCCACTGCTGCTGATGGTTCTGTTGTTGCTTCCGAGCACAGCATCGAAGCAAAGAACGTAACCAAGGATAAATTGAATTATGCAGCCACCTTGCAGTTGACGTATAACCTTACCCGCCAGTTTGGTCTGACAGCCGATGCTACCATCGCCACCCGTTTCCCACGCATCAGCGAGTATGCAGGAACAGGTCCTACCGAGGAGCAGTATAAGCGAGTAACCATCCCACTGATTCGTGGTGGTATTTTCTACAAGAATGATTGGATTGACCTTTCTTCAATGGTGACCTATATTTCCAAGTCGAACAATATCGACCAGCAGAATCTTACCAAGCCTGGCACAACAGAGGGCAAGACCGTGTTGCTCATCTATAATATCCAGACTTTGGGTTGGACAACCTCGGCAGAAATCAATCCGTTCAAGAACTTCCACATGCATGCACTCTTCACCTATCAGAAGCCGGTGTATAAGAACTATAATGCGAGCGTAACGTTCAGTGATGGTCAGTCTATGGGTGTGAATGCCAATAACATGATTGTCAAGGAGATTCCTCAGGTTCTTATCGAGTTGGATCCTAAATACGACATCACCAAGAATCTGAATGCCTGGTTGAGCTTCCGTTACTTCGGCAAGACCTATGCCAACCTTCAGGAGGCTCTCTATTTCAATGGTCACTGGGAGACTTTCGGCGGAATCAACTGGAATGTGAACAAGAAGCTGAGCCTTGGCGTGAGTGTCATCAATATCTTCAACGAGAAGGGTGCCAAGGGTACCATTAGTGGCTCTGAACTGATAACCAAGCAGGAAGCCGGAAAATATGAAGGCAAGTACATGAGTGGTAGCTATCTCCGTCCGTTTACGGTAGAATTCTCTGCAGGAATCAAATTCTAAGATAATAACGACAGAATTATAGCGTTTAATTATAACAAAGCAATCACGTAAAAACCAAAGAACGATGAAAAAGGTATTTATGATTATCGCAGCGATGTGCATGACATCTATCATGGCATCTGCTCAAAAGACCATCCGAGTGTCAACCGACAAGACCGACCTCGTGATGCAGGTTTCTCCTAAGGGTCGCCTCTACCAAGTGTATCTGGGTGACAAGTTGAAGAATCCTTCAGATTACAATCATCTGAAGTGGGATGTATATGCGGCTTCTGATGGTTCCGTCTGCCAGCGAGGTCATGAGGTTTATGCAACCTCTGGTGCTGAAGATTTCTTCGAGCCGGCAGTGGCAGTGACCCATGCAGATGGTAACATGACCACCTATTTGTATTATCAGTCTTCTGAAGAAAAGGCTATCAGTGGAGGTGTTGAGACCATCATCACGCTTAAGGACAAGGTGTATCCGCTGACCGTGAACCTCCACTATGCAGCTTACCCTAAGGAGAACGTCATCAAGGCGTGGAGCGAAATCTCTCATAAGGAGAAAGCTCCGGTTACGCTTTGGAGATATAGCTCAACAATGCTTTATTTCAAGGCAAACAAGTATTTCGTTACCAGTTATCATAGCGACTGGGCTAAGGAAGGACAGCCTGAGATTTGCCAGTTGACTGCTGGAAAGAAGATTGTTGATACCAAGTTGGGTACCCGTGCAGCCATGCATGAGGAGCCGTTCTTTGAACTGGGATTCGATGAGCCAGCCAAGGAGAATGAGGGCAAGGTGATGCTTGGAACCATCGGATGGCCTGGCAACTTCCGTTTTACCTTCGAGGTAGATAACGTGGGAGCCCTTCGTGTTATTCCTGCCATCAATCCATACGCCTCTAATTATAAGCTGAAGGCTGGTGAGACGTTCACTACTCCTGAGTTTATCTTTGCCATGAGTGATAATGGTATCGGTGAGGCTTCCCGTAATTTGCACAATTGGGCTCGTCAGTATCAGGTAAACATGGGTAAGGAAGATCGCTTTACGCTCTTGAACAACTGGGAGAATACCGGCTTCGACTTCAACCAGCAGAGTCTAGCTGAGTTGATGAAGGATGCCAAGGACCTGGGTGTAGATATGTTCTTGCTTGATGATGGTTGGTTTGCCAACAAGTATCCTCGCAAGGACGACCATGCAGGTCTCGGCGACTGGGAGGCTACCAAGAGCAAGCTGCCTGATGGAATACCAGGATTGGTAAGAGATGCCAAAAAAGCTGGTGTAAAGTTTGGTATTTGGATTGAGCCAGAGATGGTGAATCCTAAGAGTGAACTCTTTGAGAAGCATCCTGACTGGGTCATCATGCAGCCAAAGCGTGATACCTATTATTACCGCAACCAGCTGGTGCTTGATATCAGTAATCCTAAGGTACAGGATTATGTGTTCGGCATCGTGGACCGTATCATGACGGAGAATCCGGATGTGGCTTACTTCAAGTGGGACTGCAACAGTGTGATTACCAATATCTATTCTCCATATCATAAGGAGAATCAGGGTAATTTCTATATCGATCATGTGCGTGGTATCTACAAGGTGCTTACCCGTATTCATAAGAAGTATCCTAAGTTGCCGATGATGCTCTGCTCTGGCGGTGGCGGCAGAATGGATTACGAGATGCTGAAGTATTTCACTGAGTTCTGGTGTTCAGACGATACTGATCCATACGAGCGCCTCTACATCCAGTGGAGCCTGTCAAAGTTCTTCCCAGCCAAGACCATGGGTTCGCATGTAACAAACTGGAACAAGAATACCAGTGTGAAGTTCCGCACCGATGTTTGCAGTTCATGTAAGTTGGGCTTTGATATCGACCTCAAGTCGCTTTCTGGTGATGACTACAAGTTTGTGCAGAATGCTGTTAAGAACTACGATAGCATGAAGCCTATGATTCTCGAGGGCGACCAGTATCGCCTGGTTTCTCCATACGAAGGTAACCACTGTGCCATTAACTATGTAAGTAAGGACAAGCAGCGTGCCGTTCTCTTTGCTTACGACTTGCATCCACGCTACAAGGAGCCTGTGATGAATGTGAAGATGCAGGGATTGGATGCCGATAAGGTTTATACCGTAAAGGAGACTAATCTGATGCCTGGCAAGGAATCTGATTTGGAGTGCAATGGCAAGCAGTATAGCGGTGACTATCTCATGAAAGTCGGTTTGAATGTATTCAGCCAGACCGATGGAACGAGCCATGTATTGGTATTAGAATAACGTATCAACTATTCATAATAAAAACAAAAAGCAGCAAAGTCTATAAATAGGCTTGCTGCTTTTTTAGGTTTCTGTATTTCTTATCCCTAATGATTTTACTTGTTTAGCGGTCTTGCCACAAACTCAGTATGAAGGGTCTCCATCGGATGCTCCTTCAGATTGATGAGGATGTTTGGCGTATTGCCGTTGGCGATGATTACCTTGATGCCGGCATTGGCTACGTCGTGAGCGGTCTTTACTTTCGATGTCATGCCGCCTCTGCCATGACTGCTCTTGCTGGCAAGGATGTACTCACTGATGTCACGGTCGTAATAAACCGATGGGATGATGCGGGTGGTAGGCTCGCTTGGGTCACCATTGTAGATGCCATCCACATTACTTAATAGAATCAAGGTGTCGGCATTCATCATCTTGGCAATCAAGCCAGACAACTCATCGTTATCCGTAAACATCAGCTCGGTGATGCATACGGTATCGTTCTCGTTGACGATAGGGAGCACGTTGTTTTCCAGCATCACCTGCATGCAGGCCTCCTGATTCTTGTACTGCTCCTCGGCACCGAAATTCTCCTTCATGGTCAATACCTGACCTATCTTGATCTTGTATTCGCGGAAAAGGTTGTAATAGAGACCTACGAGTTTCACTTGTCCGATGGCAGAGAACAGCTGGCGTTGCTCCACGCTGTCCAGATGATGGTCAACATGCAGTTCAGCTCTTCCGGCAGCCACGGCTCCAGAAGATACCAGAATCACCTCATAGTCGTGCTTTCTGAGCCAGACAATCTGATCAACAATCGCCGACATTCTCGTTACATCCAGTTTTCCGTCTTCTCGGGTCAGCACGTTGCTGCCCACCTTTACTACGATTCTTTTTCCCATTTTATGCTGATATTTAGTTGTAGCAAAGGATTTGAATTTTCAAATCCTTTGCTACAACAATCATTATTTCTTTTTATTGTCTTTTTCTCGAATCTCTACTCTTCGAATCTTGCCGGAGATGGTCTTTGGTAATTCATCTACGAATTCGATGATGCGAGGATATTTATAAGGAGCAGTCTCGTGCTTCACATGATCCTGTAGCTTCTTGATGAGGTCTGGACCTGCCATACTCTTGTATTCATCCTTCAGTACGACGGTAGCCTTGACTACCATACCACGGATTGGGTCTGGCACACCGGTGATGGCGCACTCTACTACGGCAGGGTGAGTCATCAGGGCATTCTCTACCTCAAAAGGACCGATACGGTAACCCGAACTCTTGATCACGTCGTCGATTCTGCCCTCAAACCAGAAGTATCCTTCCTCATCACGCCAAGCCATATCGCCCGTGTGATAGTAACCATCATGCCAAACCGATTTGGTCTGCTTTTCATCACGATAGTAATATTTGAAGAGACCGATAGGCTTGTTGTCGCCGATGCGGATGCAAATCTCGCCCTTTTCACCATCCTCGCATTCCGTCATGTCTGGGCGGAGGATGTGAACATCATATTGTGGATTTGGCTTGCCCATGCTTCCTGGCTTTGGCTTGATCCAAGGGAAGGTTCCGAGTGTCATCGTGGTCTCGGTCTGTCCGAAGCCCTCGTAAATCTGAACACCAGTCAGCTTCTGGAAGGTTTCTGCCACGGATGGGTTCATTGCCTCACCCGCTGTGGTGCAGTATTCAAGACTGCTGAGGTCATACTTCGAGAAATCTTCCTGAATCATGAAGCGATAGATGGTAGGAGGAGCACAGAAAGAGGTGATGTGATACTTCTCAATCTGGCGCATGATCTTATCAGCCGTAAACTTCTCGTGATCGAAGACGAAGACGGTGGCTCCGGCAAACCATTGTCCGTAGAGCTTGCCCCATACTGCCTTGCCCCAACCAGTATCGGCTACGGTAAGATGGATGGAGTTCTCGTGGAGATTGTGCCAATATACACCCGTGGTCAGATGACCGAGGGCATAGAGGTGATCGTGTGCCACCATCTTAGGCTCGCCAGTGGTTCCCGATGTGAAGTACATCAGCAGGGTATCCTCGTTAGAGTTTACATGTTCCGGGCGAACGAAAGGAGCACATTCGTTCCATTCCTTCATCCAGTCGTGGAAACCTTCTGGGATATCCGGACCGATACTGATTAGGGTCTTGACGGTAGGACTCTCTGGCATTGCCTCTTTAATTTGCTCCACTACGTAATCATCGCCGCAGCAGATAATCGCCTTTACGCTTGCTGCATTGTTGCGGTAAACGATGTCGTGCTTGGTAAGCATGTGGGTAGCAGGGATGGCTACGGCGCCCAACTTGTGGAGACCGAGCATGGCAAGCCACCACTGATAGTGACGCTTCAGAATCAGCATCACCTTATCATCGTGACCGATACCGAGACTCTGGAAGTAAGCAGCAGCCTTGTCGCTCTGCTCCTTCAGATCCTTGTATGTGAAACGGATTTCCTCACCTCGTTCGCTTGCCCAAAGCAGTGCCACGTGGTCTGGTTTGATCTTTGCCCATTCGTCCATCACGTCGTAGGCAAAGTTGAAATCTTCTGGTATGATAAACTCCAGATGCTCCTTGAAGTCTTGCTCTGAAGTGAATTTTGTCTGTTTTAGAAATCTCTCGATCATAGTTACTCTCCTAGATAATTATACAAAGGAACTTGGCTGGCTCATTGTTGAGTGAGCGGAAGCAATGCGACTTTCTACTGTCGAAGTAGATGCTGTCGCCTGGATTCAGCACCATCACCTTTTCTTCGATGGTAACTTCGAGCTGTCCCTCTATCACATAATCATATTCCTGTCCGTCGTGTCCGTTCTTGTTCGGCTTCTTGTCGCCTGGCAACGGATCCACCTGTACCATGAACGGATTCACCTTTCTATCCTTGAATCCTACGGCAAGGCTCTGGTATTTATACTGGTTGTTGCGGTCTATCTCCGGTCCCTGTCCCTTGCGGGTAACGTAGTATCCCTTCATGCGAGGTTCCTCGCCGAAGAGCAATACGTCGAGGTCGATGCCGTATCGCTTTGAAATCTTTGAAAGTCGATACACGGATGGGTCGGCTTCTCCCGACTCAATCTTGAGATAATGGTCAAGACTGATTTCGCAAAGTTCAGCCACCTCCTCTGCAGGAATATTGAGAACCTCGCGGAGACCTTTCAGTCTTTCACCGATTTGCTTGATAGCTTCGTCCATAATCGAATATTTTATTGGTTGTTTTATCTTTTTCCTGCCAGCAAACCATTGATGACAGCGCTAGTAAAGCCGCCCTGTTCCATGGTGTTGAGACCCTTGATGGTGCAGCCGCCAGGAGTAGTAACCTTATCAATGGCAGCCTCAGGGTGTTCGCCTGTTTCCTGAAGCAGCTCTACGGCACCCTTGATGGTCTGCAAGACAATCTTCTGGGCATCCTTAGCCTTGAATCCCATCTCTACGCCGCCTTCCACATTGGCTCTTACATAGCGCATGGCATAAGCGATGGCACACGACATGGCGGTGGCAGCAGGGAAGAGGCGTTCTTCCATGATGAGGCTTTCGCCCAATTCATCGAAGATTTCTGTAATCTGCTGGATTTCTGTAGCAGATGCATCTACAGGAGTGATGAAGGTCATCGACTGCTTGTAGGCGATAGCGATATTTGGCATCACGAGGAAGAAGGTTGGGGTGATACCATCCTTATCTAGCCACTCCTTGATATTGGCTGATGGCACACCGGCTGCAACGACCACGAGTTTCTGACTCTTGTAGTTGAGTGCATCCTTGATACCCTTCAATGTCTTCTCCACGCACCATGGTTTTACTACCACGCATACGATGTCTGCGCCGTGGCAAGCCAACTGGTTGTCGAGAGTTACGCTGGCTCCTTCGCTTGCGAAGTGATCCAATACTGGTTGGTTATGGTCTGATACCGTAATATCTGATGGAGTGAACTTCTCGCTCTGCAAGAGTCCTTCTGCCATAGCACCGCCCATAGCACCTGCTCCGATAATTGTTATTTTCATTTTCGTCTTATAGTTAAAATGCAATTACGGTGCAAAGATACTACTTTTATCTGAAAATAGCGTGTCTATAGACGATTTTTTAAGAAAGTACGCTTGTTTGCTGACGATATTTTAAGAAATTTGCTAGTTTACTCCCATTCTGGAAGTATCTACGTCCTTGGTTCTCTTTTCCTTGTACTTGCCTATCTTATAGATGATGGAGATGGAGGCAGATGCCCAATCTTGCTTGATGTTCATGTGGTAGTCTTGATTGCCTTGTACTGATTTTGTAGAGAATCCCTCGTTGAAGATGTTGCTGCCTTTAACCACAATGCTCCATTTATCATTATCGGAAGCCCATCTCAATATAGCAATCAAGAGAAAGACTGATTTGATGTCATAGAGTCCTTGAATGGCTTTCGACTGATAGAATGGGTTAAGTATGAAATGGATGTGATGGCTTCGGCTAAGCTGGGCGGATAGATTTCCGGCAAGAATGGCAGAGATATGTTTGCGATTGAAGGGCAAGTCAAAGAAATCGTTACTCTTGTCATGTCTGTAGATTCCTGTTGCCGAAACACTTCCGTTCATCCAATTGCCTATACCGAAAGTCGTCGATGCTCTAATGCCTATAGTATGATTATAGTCGAAATTGGTCTCCTTCATAATGACTGCCAGGTGGTCGGTAGTCTGATAAGGCAACTGCACAGAATAGTTGGGTTGGAACTCTGCAAATGCCATCAATGTATGGCGACTTTTGATTGTCCACATCAAGTCGGTCTCGTATGTAGAGTATGGTTTGAGATGAGGATTTCCCCATATCTCCATATAGGTAGAGGCATAGTAAATGCTGCTCATAGTTGACCAATAACTAGGAAACTGTGAGCTGGAACTGAAGGATAAGTTGAGTATGTTGCCAGGATTGGCTTTCCACGATGCATTAAGTGTGGGATAAATATGCCATTTGTTCCATTGTGGAGAATGGTATTGCTCTGCTTCGACAGAGGCTTCCAAGCTGATTCGCTCGTTTATCTGTTTGCTTATGCCGCCATAGAAGCTTAAGATTCTTTCTTCGATATTCACCTGGCTGGTTGCATCTGGAATGTCTGCTCCATCCTTGTTGGTCGTGGCTTGGTAGCTTCTGTTGTTGCTGTTTTGGAATTTCATACCATACGACAGCTCCCAACCCTTCTTCAATGAGTGGGATTGATTGGCGGTGAAAAGCCATTTGTCTATTACCTGCTTGCTGTTTGTGTATAGAATACGTTCTTCGTCAAGTATTGTTCCTTCCAGATATTGTTGGCTGGGATTTTGGTAGTTGAGATAGGATATGCCTATTTGTAGTCCAAAGGGCAGGTTGTAATTGGCATCTACATTGTGCAGGTAAATATGCTCATTGCCCTGTTGCTGGGATGTGCCTGCTCCCATCGTTTCATGATGAGGCTGGCTGCTGTCCCATTTTCCTGTATATGCCAGGGATAGCTGGTGGTTATCAGTAATGGCATAACTCAGTCCCATACGATAGTTGTGAGTTAATCCTGGGGTTTTCTGTGAGGTCTTGTCATGATACACTACTCGTTTCCCTTGAAGGGGATGATTGGCATTGGTAGTAGTTTCACCGTATGATGTTCCATCTGTAAATGAATACATGGCATCCAGACCGAATCTTCCTTTTTGGAACAGCAGGTTGGCTTTGCCTTTCCCTTCTCCGTATTTGCTTTGGCTCCAGATGCTTTGTATTTGTCCTGAAAGCAGGTTCTTTCCAGCATAGTCTTTGGTAATCAGGTTGATGACCATTCCACGAACATGTAAGCGTGCTGGCGCTGCCAGCATCACTTCGGCTTTGGCTAATTGTGATGCGGGCATGGCTTTTAATCGCTCTGCCAGTTGTGCGTAATTGAGCGTGGTTGGTTTGCCGTTGATGATGAGAGTCAGTTCCTTTCCTGCATAATTGATGTTGCCGTTTAGTTCGTTTACTCCTGGTATTCGGGTAAGGGCATCATAAGCGTTGTCTGCCGGCATTTTCTCTATGAGCAGTGGCATGTTGTAAACCAACTGTCCTCTTTCTGCCTTGACGATAGGACGTGTCGCCTTGACGAAAACCTCTGGCAGGTTTTGCATCATCATCTGGGCGGTAAGCGTGTCTTTTGCCTCTTCGTTTTGAGCGTAAAGGGGCTGGCTCAGCAATAATGCTGAACCTAAGATAAAATTTATTTTCATGTATTTATGTGAGTTTGATGGTTATTGCTTGAGCTGCTCTTTGGCTTTGGATATGAGTTGTGCTGCCTCTTTTTTATCTTCCAGTCTGTTTGCATTTGCTAAGAATAACTGGAGATACAGTTTCGCTTTCTGCTTGTTTTTGGAAGCGATGAACATTTGGGCGGCATTGTAATAGTTGAGCGGGTCTTCTTCATCGTAAAGGATGCTTAACTCAAAGTCACGTGCTGCGTCTGCATATCGGCTGTGTTGAAAATGTAAGTCGGCTAGCCATTTATAGGTTCGCAAAGCTCTGTCTTTTGGCAAGGAAACCTCTAACGACTGGTTGAAATGAGCCATAGACAATGAATCCATGCAGAAGGATTTCTCTATCAAAGCCAAGTGGAAAAGGCAAGTGGCATTGTCGTTTTTGGACTGAACAGCTTTCTGGTAATGTTTCAGCGCCTTTTTATTGTCCGGCAGGTTCTCATAACAGAGACCAAGGATGAAATTGGATTCGAAATTATCAAATCCTTGCGCTATCAGTTTCTCATACAAGGGTATAGCCTCATCGTATTTGAATTGCATGAATAGGGAATAGGCATATTCCTTGTTGACATATAAGTTCGTGGAATCACATTGAAAAATGTAATTCTTCGCCACTTTTTCTGCTCTGTCTGGTTTGTTCACTCCATTGTAATGCACTGCAAGCGAAGCGATAATTTCACTGTCGTATGGGAATAAGAATGCGATGCGTTCACCCCATAGAGAAACCTTGTCATTATTGTTCTGATTGAGATATGCATAATAGAACATTCGCATGTCTTCGTGATTGATGCTATCTGATGGAATCTTGTCTAGGCAAGAAATGCAGGCGGTGTAGTTGCCTACTTTCCGGTAGCAGGAAGCCAGTTTCCTGCGTGCTCCCAGGTGAGATGGATTTGCTTCCAAATACTTTTGGTAGTATTGGGTTGCATGAAACACATCATATCTACTCAAACAGCTATCTCCTTGTTGAAGTAAATTAGCTGTGGTCTCGTTGGCCTTGGCATTCGTTGCCATACATAGCCATAATATAAGGATCAATCTAAACTGTTTCATCGTTTTTGCTGATTATTTCTTTCTTACTTCGGGAGTGAAAACGACAGGCAAGGTAAACTCCATGTTGACTTCCTCGCCATCGGAGAGTCTGGCAGGCTTCCATTGGGGACTTCTCTTGAGCAGTTCAATCACAGTCTGCTCATAGGCCTTTTCTTTTGGAGCTTCGAGAACTTTAAACAATCCCAATGTTCCATCCTTTTGAACGGTGAAGTTGATGACGACTCGCGCAGGCTTGTCTTCCAATCCTTTAGGATATTGGATGTTTGTCATCACCCATCTTAGGAAATCGTTGATGTCGCCATTGCCGTTGAAGATTGGCATCTGACCACCTTCCGGTAAAACAGCTATCGTCTTTAACACATGAGGTTGTGATACGCTTTGCGTTTTGAACATAAGGACGATGGTTATACCTATTATTGCTATCACGTAAGCGGCTATCCCAAATACCTTTTTATATATATGAGATTTTGTGTATCTTGTTTCCTGTGCTTTGCCCAGGAAATAAGTTTCTTCCTGATTGTTTTTTTCTTTCATACCTTTTACGATTTTATGGAGTTGTCTAAAAGTGCTTTTAATTGTTTGAGTGGTTCCTTGCTGACGTGCAGGGTGAATTTCTCGCTAAACCGTTCGTTGTACAAAACTAGTTCTGAAGTGTTGAGGTTGATGCTGAAAATGTGTTGACTATTAATAATGTAGTTCCTGCCAACACGAGCGAAGAAGTGTGCCGTTTGGGCAAGTTGCTCTACTATTTTCTTCTCAAAGACCACAAGGTTGAACGAGAAGGTGTATTCATCGCCGTTGGTGAGTCGGAGATTGCAATAGCTTCCTTCCGAACAGACGTATGCTATCTGTTCGGAAGCCACTCTGAGCAAGAAGTTGGCATTTGATATGATGAGATATTCTTCCATACTGATAAGTTTGGTGCAAAGGTAAGCAAAATATTTAAAAAGTATGGCTGGAGGTAGCGTGTTTTTTGTGAACCTGTGGCTTCGTTTTGTGGAGAATGCTGGTAACAACTTAGTACCCCTATGAGCAAGAGTAGTTACAATTATTATTCCATCTTTAGCTCATACCCTTTTTCTTCTCCTATCTATGTAAATAATATTCTAGAAAGAGTAAAACAAGAAGAAACACCCATAAAATGGGGAAAGAAGAGATTGAAAATTTTCCCTTAACCCACATTGCAGTCACCCGTCATGTAACTCCCTGATTTCCAATATCCAGATTTTTTGAGGTATGATTTGGGTG
>NZ_JBBNGE010000029.1:0-43425 GCF_040095255.1 Segatella sinensis
CTGAAAACTGCCAAAATCTAGGATTTCGTTAGGAATCTTTAAGTTTTTCATCAAAGACTGCTGCAATGTGGGTTAAATCGTTGTTTTTTGTTCTTTAGCGATTACAAAGATACAACTTTTTATTGAGAAACAGTTATTTTTACCCCATTATTTTGGGGTGGGAAACTTTAGTTACATTATATAATATATAGAATCTTATATATAAATAAAAGGTCTCATGGTTTTTGAAATCATGAGACCTTTTTTTTGATGTTTGGCATAGAATTCTATTTGTTTCATTCCATGCTTGCATTGTTCTTTTTGCTTTTTTTATTTGATGATGCGGTAGTAATCCTCCTTGCGAGGCTTTACGGTATGAGGATGAGCAGATGCGTAACCTAAAGCCAGAGCTCCTACTCCCATCAAACCTTCAGGAAGATTCCAATCCTTCATCAACTTCTTGCCTTCTTCTGATGCGAACATACCGTCTTCACGGTTGATCCAGCAGGAAGAAAGACCGATGGAGTGGGCTGCAAGCATCATATTGCCCAAGATGAGGCTGCCGTCTTTTACTCCGTTCACATTACTTTCTGGAGCCAGGACGATGACGATGGTTGGCGCTCCGTAGTATGGATCACTCTCTACACCCATGATGTCTGCGTTCATCTTGCGAAGCTGTGCGCAAATCTCAGGATTCTGAACTGCTATGATGAATGGCTCCTGAGTGCCATGACCGGTAGCTGCCCAAGTGCCAGCTTCCAAAACAGTCTTCAATTCCTCGTCGGTAATCTGGTCAGCCTTGAAGCGACGAATGCTTCTTCTCTCCTTGATGGCTTTTAAAACTTCATTTTCCATATTATCTTGTTTTAAACATTGTATTTAGTATTCTTTTCTCTTTATTCGCTTCATTATGCAGGGCATCCGCTCTTTTTTATGCAGGGCATCCGCTCAAATCCTCTTCATCCATATACTGGCTGAGAACTCGTGCGATGCGAATCAAACCCTGCATCAGGGTCTTGCGAGGACAGGCGATGTTGAGGCGCAGGTAGCCTTGACCTGCCTTCCTGCCATACATCGTACCGCTGTTGACGAACACCTTGCCGTCATTCATCAGCTTTTCGTAAGCCTCGTCGCTTGATAACTCGAATGGCAGGATATCGAGCCAAATCAGATAAGTGCCCTCAAGCCGGGTAACGCGAACCTGCGGCAACTCAGAATTGAAGAATTCCTTTACTGCCTGATAGTTCTCGTAGAGATATTGGTTCAGGTCGTCGAGCCATTCCTCACCCTCGTTGTAGGCAGCCTGGAGAGCGATGACACCGAATGGATTGACATCGCAAACCTCGTTGATATTGATGGCGCGGTTGATGCGGCGGCGCAATGCTGCATCCGGACAGATGATGTTGGCAATCTGGAGTCCGGCAATATTGAACGACTTTGATGGAGAGTTCAATACCACGCAGTTGTCACGGCAAGCTTCGCTGATGCTGGCAAACGGAGTGTATTGATTGCCAGGCATGATGAGTTCGCAATGAATTTCATCTGCGATGACTTTTACCCCATGTTTGAGACAGATGTCGTTCATTCGCTCCAGTTCCTCTTTCTTCCATACTCTTCCGGCTGGGTTGTGAGGGTTGCAGAGAATGAAGGCGGTAGTCTTCTCGTCGGCGCACTTGCGCTCGAAATCCTCAAAATCTATCTCGTAGGTACAGTTACCCACACGCTTCAATTCATTTTCTTCCACTTCGCAGCCACTGTTCTTGATACAGGAGAAGAAGCAGTTATACACAGGAGTCTGCACCAAAACCTTTTCGCCTGGCATGCAGATAGCCTTCAGACAGCTGGAGATGGCTGGTACTACGCCCGATGTATAGAGAATCCAGTCTTTCTCGATGTTCCACTGGTGGCGGCGTGCGAACCAGCTGATGATAGCCTCGTAATAAGAATCAGGTACGAGGGTGTAGCCGAAGATGCCGTGAGCTACACGCTTCTGCAGAGCTTCGATGATGCAGGGAGCTGTCTGGAAATCCATGTCTGCTACCCACATCGGAATAACGCCGTCTTCCTTTACCAGATCCCATTTATAGGAATTGGTACCGCGACGTTCGATGATTTCATCAAAATTATATTTCATATTTGTTTTCTATCTATGTTATTTCTTCATTGCTCGTAAGATAAATCTCTTTTTCCTTTATCAAAATCTCCGTTCACAAGTGTTGAACGTATGTTCAACACTTGTGAACTTGCGTTCAGCGTCGTTGAACGGAGATTTCTCTTAATACTAAGAACAATTATCCCTAGGTGCAATGCCTTTTTTGTTTAAGGGAATACAGAATCGCAATGAATGCTTCTGCTATTTCGAATGGTCGATGATCTCACATGCTCCCTTTGGCGCCTTGGCAAACTCAGTGTAGGTTACGCTTCCCACTTCATCTGCCTCGATTCTTCCGGAAATAGGATTCTTGATATTGGTGATGCTTCCCTTGATGAGTGCATTGATGTTCATGCAATCCTCAAAGGCGCGGTCGCATTCCTTATCGAAGGTGCAGTCTTCGAGTGTGACATGGTCCATATAGCAGAGAGGCTGTTCACCGCTGATGTGGCAACGCACCAGCTTGATGTTCTTGCTGTGCCAGGCGAGATATTCGCCATTCAGTTCAGAATCATAAACCGTCACGTTCTCGCACTCCCAGAAACTGTCCTTGGTCGTAATCTTGGCATGGTGAATCTCCACATTCCTGCAGTATTGGAATACATACTTGGAATCGCTCTCCAGTCCATCTACATAGATGTTCTTGGAAAACATGAATGGATAGGTGCCGTCGTGGAGCTTTACGTTCTTCAGTTTCAGTCCATCTACCTTCCAGAAAGTCTCGTCTGCATCCGTGATGTTGACGTTCTCCAATTCCAGGTTCTTCATTTCGCGGAAGAACTTAGGACCATCGATGGTGCAGTCTTTCATCACCATATTATCACTATACCAGATGGCGGAACGGCTCTCTGGGGCGAAGTAGCAATCTGTGATGAGGGAGCCGTCCACATGCCACCAAGGATATTTGCCATAAAACTTGGAATGGTGGCATTCTATGTTCTTGCAGCACTTGATGCCCGACTCGCCATCTGTAATCGTGATGTCCTCCAGGCGTACGTCGTGAGCACCAAAGAGAGGGCGCTCGCCTCCGAATGATTTGTTCTTTATCTGTTCCATAATTTTCTATTATCCTTTCTTATTTGTTATTTCTGTTTGCAAAATTACAAAAATAATGCCAAAGTCGTATAACCTGATTTACTGAAAAGTGTAACTTTATGGCGTATTTGCGGATAAAGTTGCTGAAGGCAGGAAAAATGGAAATCAAAAAAGGCTGAATCATGAAGCATTTTCACGATTCAGCCCTTATCGAGTTAACTTCTAAAAATCCGAAGTGGAGAATTACAAGTTAGGGTTCATCTCTTTCCACTCAGCTACTGGAGGTACGATGCCAAGCTCTACGATCTCATCGCGCATCTTGCAAAGGTGCTCGTAAGACTTCTGGAGGCTAGCGAGCTCTTCCTCAGTACCTGTAGGCTCTGTGAAGTGAACACCAGTCTTGTCGATAGTAGTAGGCATAGCCATCATTACGTTCTTGAAACCGCACTTGTCGCAGTTTACATAGCAACCTGCTGGCAATGTGAACTTCTCACCACCCATAGCAGCCTCGATCATCTTAACTGCGTTGTAAGCTGGGCTCTGGAATGAAGAACGGCCACGGAGCTTGATGATGTTAGAACCACCCTGTACTGTGTGGTGCTTGATCTCCTCCCAACGCTCGTCAGAAAGACCCATCTCTGCCAATGGCTTGCCGTCAACCTTAACCTGAGAAGCAAATACTGCCATCTGCTCGCCGTGACCACCATAAGTGTGAGCGCCAGTAACCTTATCCTGCTGTACACCGAACTCGAGAGCCAAAGCCTGCTGCAAACGAGTAGAGTCGAGAGCTGCGAGTGAAGTCAACTGATTTGGCTTCAAACCAGAGTGGATAAGAGCTGTCAAAGCTGTAACGTCAGCTGGGTTGAAGATAACAACTACGTGCTCAACCTCTGGGCAGTACTTCTTGATATTATCACCGAACTCAGCAGCGATCTTGCAGTTACCCTTGAGAAGGTCCTCACGAGTCATACCCTCCTTACGAGGAGCACCACCAGAAGAGATGATGTACTTAGCGCCAGTGAAAGCTTCCTCTGGATTTACAGTATAAGTAACGTTAACACCAGGGAATGCGCACTGCTGAATCTCATCGAATACACCGTGAACACCTGGCTCGAAGATGTCGTAGAGACAAATATTAGGAGTAAGACCGAGCATCAAAGCGCTCTGAACCATGTTAGAACCAATCATACCGCCTGCACCGACGATAACGAGCTTGTCATTTGTTAAAAATTCCATAACTACAATTTTTTATATAAGTGTTTATAAATTTCTTGTTTGGGTAGGCGGCACCTGGTCGCACCCCTTGCTTTTTGGGATTGCTATCGGTTTAAAAGACCGTAAATCTCGCACTTTTAGCTTTCCGACCGCAAAATTAATAAAAAGTAATGTAAATCGTGCATTATTTTTCGCTTAAATTTGTGATTAATTCTTAAAATTAGTACCTTTGTAATCTCTAATTAGCAAAATGCCGTTATTTCCTCTGCTCTGGAGGCGGTAAATGGCATGAAAATCGAATATGTTATTATCAATACTTGGCAATTATGAATGAAATCAATCTAAGATTAGCTAGCTTGAGGGAAGTGATGAAGCGTGAGCATCTGGCTGCCTTTATCTTCCCTAGTACGGATGCTCATCAGAGTGAGTATGTGGCAGACCATTGGCTCGGCAGAGCTTGGATCTCCGGATTCAACGGATCGGCTGGAACCGCTGTAGTAACCATGAACTCTGCTGCATTGTGGACAGACTCTCGCTACTTCCTTGCGGCAGAAGAACAGTTGAGTGGAACAGAATTCCAGTTAATGAAGCTCAAGATTCCTGGAACTCCTACTATTGCAGAATGGCTGGGAAAGGAATTGGCAGATGTTGCATCTCCAGAGGTCGGACTGGATGGTATGGTCAACTCATACTCAATGACCTCGGCACTTATCTCTGATTTGCGTAAGGAGGGTGGTATTACCTTGCGCACTAATTTTGATCCATTGAAGGAGATATGGAAAAATCGTCCTGCGATTCCGGAAAATCCTGTGGAAATTCAGCCTATGGATTTTGCCGGTGAGACAGCCGTTTCTAAGATAGTTCGGGTCAGAAAGGCTTTGCGAGGTGTTCATGCTGATGGTATGCTGGTGTCTGCACTCGATGATATCGCCTGGACCTTGAACTTGCGTGGTACGGATGTGCATTGCAATCCGGTATTCGTTAGTTATCTCCTGATTGCATCTGATAAGGTGTCGCTTTTTGTAGATGAGGCTAAGCTTACAGGTGAGATTCGTGCTTACCTTCAGGAAGCTGGTATCTCTGTATATAATTATAATAAGGTGGAAGAGGGATTGAAGCAGTATGCAGAATATAATATTCTCCTGGATGGCAATGAAACCAGTTATCATCTTTGGAAAACCGTGAAATGTCAGGAGATCATTTCCCAGAACTCTCCAATCCCAGCTATGAAGGCTGTGAAGAGTGAAGCTGAAATTGCTGGCTATCGCCGAGCGATGGTACGTGATGGTGTGGCAATGGTCAAGTTCCTGAAATGGCTGCTCCCTGCTGTGGAAGCTGGAGGTGAGACCGAGATTTCCATCGATAAGAAGTTGACAGCATTGCGTGCTGAGCAGGATTTGTTCCGCGACATCTCGTTTGATACAATAGCAGGTTATCAGGAGCATGGAGCTATCGTGCATTACGAGGCATCTCCTGAGACCGATATGCCGCTCAAGCCGGAAGGACTTCTTCTGCTGGATTCCGGAGCCCAGTATCAGGATGCAACTACAGACCTCACCCGTACCATCGCTCTTGGTCCAGTAACAGACGAGATGAAGCATATCTACACCTTGGTCCTCAAGGGACACATCCAGCTGGAGTTGGCAAAATTCCCGGATGGAGCTTCTGGTACTCAGTTGGATGCGCTTGCCAGAGAATGCATGTGGAGAGAAGGCTTGAACTTCCTGCACGGTACCGGACATGGTGTAGGTTCTTATCTGAATGTGCATGAGGGTCCTCATCAGGTTCGTATGGAATATATGCCGGCACCTCTCCGTGCAGGAATGACGCTGACAGATGAGCCAGGACTCTATCTTGCTGGAAAGTTCGGCGTGAGAATCGAGAATACTGTACTGATTCAAGATTATAAGGAGACAGAATTCGGTAAGTTCCTGCAGATTGAATCCCTTACCCTCTGTCCGATCGACACCACTCCGATAGATGTAGAGATGCTCTTGCCGGAAGAGATTGCATGGCTCAATGATTATCATGCTGAAGTGTATGCAAGATTGGCTCCTCATCTCGATGAAGAAGAGAAAAAATGGCTGAAAAATGCCACAAAAGCCATAAAATAAAGGTTTTAGAGCAAAAAAATGCCTAAAATCTTGGTTTTCTGAAAAATAAGATGTAATTTTGCACCCGCAATTTGTGGCATTACGCCCATTTCGCTAGAAATAACATAAGTTTAACATAATAAATTAAAAAGCAAAAAAATGATTATTGTACCAGTTAAGGACGGTGAGAACATCGAGAGAGCTCTCAAGAAGTTTAAGAGAAAGTTTGAAAAGACAGGTGTTGTTAAGGAGTTGCGTGCTCGTCAGCAGTACGACAAGCCATCTGTTTTGAAGCGTCTCAAGATGGAACACGCCATCTACGTACAGCAGTTGCGCGCTAACGAGGAATAATATTGTCCTCGGCAGAGGATGAAAATGCTCTCTTATTGGAAGCAAAAATCCAAGAAGAGAGCATAAAAAGTAAAAAATCCTCAAAATATTTGGTGGTTTCGAAATATTTTCGTAATTTCGTTGCCGAATAACAAAAACTACAACTGTTATGTTGAATATAGACAAGTTCTTGGAATACTTATGTAGTGAGCTGAACAGGTCGCCGCGGACAGTAGAAAGCTATCGGGATGATCTGACATACTTCGAGAAGTTTGCTAATGGCTTGTCTGATTCGTTCTCTTGGGAGACCGTCGATTCTGACATGGTTCGGAATTGGATGGAAAGCATGATGGATAAGGGAAACTCAGCTGCAACGGTCGAACGTCGGCTCAGTGCTCTGAAAACCTTCTACCGGTTTGCTTTGACAAGACATTATGTTGAGTCTGATCCCGTATATAGCATCAAGGGGCCTAAAAAAGAGAAACCTCTTCCACAATTCGTTAAGGAAAGTGAGATGGATGAACTCCTGGATAGGCAGGTGTGGGGCGATGATTATAATAATGTACGTGCGCGTACCATAATTATAACGTTCTATGAAACCGGGATGCGACTGTCGGAACTCGTGAATCTAGATGACTGTGATGTCAGCTTCGTGAATTCGGAGATCAAGATAACGGGTAAGGGAAACAAACAGAGAATAGTGCCATTCGGTGACGAGCTTAAAAATACGCTCCGCGAATATCTTAAGTTGAGGGATGCAAGCGTTGAAGCTTCTTCTCCGGCATTCTTTCTTTCTGATAAAGGTGAAAGGATGCAGCCTGCAAAGGTCAGGGATATCGTGAGAACGAACCTCGCAAGGGTTTGCTCGTTGAAGAAAAAGAGTCCTCATGTGTTGAGGCATTCATTTGCTACGGCAATGCTGAATCATCACGTAGGAATTGAAAGTTTGAAAAAGCTGCTTGGACATGCGAATCTCTCGACAACCGAGATTTATACGCATACTACGTTCGAGCAATTAAAACGAGTTTATAATATTGCCCATCCTAGGGCGTAACCTTTTTAAAATTGGAGGTCACTATGGAAATTAAGATTCAGTCGATTCATTTCGACGCTACCGAGAAGTTACAGGCGTTTATCGAAAAGAAGGTCGCCAAGTTGGAGAAAACTTATGAAGATATACAGAAAGTAGAGGTGCAATTAAAGGTCATCAAGCCTGCTACCGCTCTTAATAAGGAAGTTCACCTTGAAGTTGCTGTCCCTGGAACGACATTGTTCGTTGAGAAGACATGTGATACTTTTGAGGAAGGAATTGACCAAGCAGTGGACTCAATGAAGGTTCAATTGACCAAATTTAAAGAAAAAACAAGAAATCGATAAAAAATATTCCGAAAAATTTGGTGGAATGAAAAAATAGTTGTATCTTTGCAGCCGTTTTCCGATAGGTCGAAAACTTAGTCGCATTACGGCTGTAAAGATTGCCTCTTTAGCTCAGTTGGCCAGAGCACGTGATTTGTAATCTCGGGGTCGTTGGTTCGAATCCGACAAGAGGCTCAGAAAAAGAAAGACTATGGGTAGTTACCAGAGTGGCCAAATGGGGCAGACTGTAAATCTGCTGGCTATGCCTTCGGTGGTTCGAATCCATCACTACCCACTTTCTTTGATAAGCGGAAATAGCTCAGTTGATAGAGCACTAGCCTTCCAAGCTGGGGGTCGCGGGTTTGAGCCCCGTTTTCCGCTCAATGTTGAAATGCTGTAATAGCTCAGTGGTAGAGCACTTCCTTGGTAAGGAAGAGGTCCTGAGTTCAACTCTCAGTTACAGCTCTACTTCAAGCGGAAGTGAGAAGTAGAAAATGTGGAGACAATATGTTAATTAATTGATTATTCATTTATATAAATAAAAAGAAAAAGCTATGGCTAAAGAAGAATTCGTGCGTACCAAACCGCATGTAAACATTGGTACAATTGGTCATGTTGACCATGGTAAGACTACTCTTACTGCAGCTATCTCTAAGGTATTGAATGAGAAGCTCGGTACATCTGAGGAAGTTAAGTCATTCGATCAGATTGATAATGCTCCTGAGGAGAAAGAGCGTGGTATCACTATCAACTCTGCTCACATCGAGTATGAGACAGTAAAGCGTCACTATGCACACGTTGACTGTCCTGGACACGCTGACTATGTAAAGAACATGGTTACTGGTGCTGCTCAGATGGATGGTGCTATCTTGGTTTGTGCTGCTACTGATGGTCCTATGCCACAGACACGTGAGCACGTACTTCTTGCACGTCAGGTAAACGTTCCTCGTTTGGTTGTTTTCTTGAACAAGTGTGATATGGTTGACGATGAGGAGATGCTTGAGCTCGTTGAAATGGAGCTTCATGAGATCCTCGAGCAGTACGGTTATGAGGAGGATACTCCAATCGTACGCGGTTCTGCTCTCGGCGCTTTGAACGGTGTAGAGAAGTGGGTTAAGTCTGTTGAGCACTTGATGGACGTAGTTGATGAGTGGATTCAGGAGCCTGAGCGTGAGGTTGACAAGCCATTCTTGATGCCTATCGAGGACGTATTCTCAATCACAGGTCGTGGTACTGTTGCTACAGGTCGTATCGAGACTGGTCGTTGCAAGGTAGGTGACGAGGTTCAGTTGCTCGGTCTTGGTGAGGATAAGAAGTCTGTCATCACTGGTGTTGAGATGTTCCGTAAGGTTCTCGCTGAGGGTGAGGCAGGTGATAACGTAGGTTTGCTTCTCCGTGGTATTGATAAGGCAGAGGTTAAGCGTGGTATGGTAGTTGTACACCCAGGTGCTATTACTCCTCACGATCACTTCAAGGCTTCTATCTATGTATTGAAGAAGGAAGAGGGTGGTCGTCATACTCCATTCGGAAACAAGTATCGTCCTCAGTTCTATCTCCGTACTATGGACTGTACAGGTGAAATCAAGCTTCCAGAGGGAGTTGAGATGGTAATGCCTGGTGATAACGTAGAGATTGAGGTAGAGTTGATCTACAAGGTTGCTTTGAACGAGGGTCTCCGTTTTGCTATCCGTGAGGGTGGTCGTACAGTAGGTTCTGGTCAGATTACATCAATTCTCGACGATATCAAGTAATTTAGAATTTTCTAGATTTACTATATATGACTTCCGCTTCTGCGGAGGCGGAAGTCAACTTACGGGTTTAGCTCAGTTGGTAGAGCACTGGTCTCCAAAACCAGGTGTCGAGGGTTCGAGCCCTTCAACCCGTGCTAAATAGAAGATAATATGAATAAGATAGTAAGTTATTGCAAGGCATGTTACGATGAACTTGCGCATAAGACTACTTGGCCATCACGTGCCGAACTAACTCATAGTGCAATGGTTGTATTATCTGCTTCCCTAGTCATTGCATTGGTAGTGTTCGCGATGGATTCTGTATTCAAAGCCTTTATGGGTGTAGTTTATCCAGGTTAATTTTTAGAGGAAATGGCAGACACAGGAAATAAATGGTATGTGCTGAAGGCCGTAAGCGGCAAGGAGGCTAAGGTGAAGGAATACATCGAAGCTGAGATGAAGCACAATAATTTACTTGCAGCAAATGTTTCTCAGGTGTTAATACCACTCGAGAAGCATGCATCTGTACGTAACGGTAAGAGAGTCGTTAAAGAAAAGGTTTCTCTTCCTGGTTATGTTTTTGTAGAAGCTAGACTGAAGGGCGATGTTGCGCATACTCTGCGTTTCATGCCTAATGTTTTAGGTTTCCTTGGTGGTTTGGATGAACCAACTCCTGTACCTCAGCGAGATATCAATCGTATGCTGGGTACTGTAGAAGAGACTGAGTTTGAGGAGAATCTCGATTGTCCTTACTTGGTTAATGATACTGTTAAGGTAATGGAAGGTCCATTTAGTGGCTTTAGCGGCGTTATTGAAGAGGTTAACTTGGAGAAGCGCAAGCTGAAAGTTACGGTTAAGATCTTTGGACGTAAAACTCCATTGGAATTAGGTTTTATGCAAGTAGAAAAGGAATAAGGCTCTGTTACGAGAACTTGAAGTCCTTTTATAAGTTTCAATTTTAAATATTAACAAAAAAATGGCTAAAGAAGTTGCTGGATTAATCAAATTACAGATTAAAGGTGGCGCTGCAAATCCTTCACCTCCAGTAGGACCTGCATTGGGTTCTAAAGGTATTAATATCATGGGATTCTGCAAGGAGTTCAACGCCCGTACCCAGGACAAGGCAGGTAAGGTATTGCCAGTTGTTATTACATATTACACTGACAAGTCGTTCGATTTCGTAATCAAGACTCCTCCTGCTGCAGTACAGTTGAAAGAGGCTGCTAAGATCAAGAGTGGTTCTGCTCAGCCTAATCGTCAGAAGGTTGCTTCTCTTACTTGGGATCAGGTAAAGGTAATCGCTGAGGATAAGATGAAGGACTTGAACTGCTTCACTGTAGAGTCAGCTATGAAGCTCATCGCTGGTACTGCAAGAAGTATGGGTATTACTGTAAAGGGAGACTTCCCTGGTAAATAATTTAAAACTTCAATTAGAAAAATGAGTAAACTGACAAAAAATCAAAAATCAGTAGCTGATAAGGTTGAAGCAGGGAAGATGTACACTTTGAAAGAGGCTGCAGAGTTGGTAAAGGAGATTACTACTACCAAGTTTGACGCATCTCTCGATGTCGATGTACGTTTAGGTGTTGACCCACGTAAGGCTAACCAGATGGTTCGTGGCGTTGTTTCATTGCCAAACGGTACCGGTAAGGTTACTCGTGTGCTCGCACTCTGTACTCCTGATCAGGAAGCTGCTGCTAAGGAAGCAGGCGCTGACTACGTAGGTCTCGACGAGTATGTTGAGAAGATTAAGGGTGGTTGGACAGATATTGATGTCATCATCACAATGCCATCTTGCATGGGTAAGATTGGTCCTTTGGGTCGTGTTCTCGGTCCTCGTGGATTGATGCCTAACCCTAAGAGTGGTACTGTAACTATGGATGTTGCTAAGGCAGTTAAGGAAGTTAAACAAGGTAAGATTGACTTCAAGGTTGATAAGGCTGGTATTATCCACACATCAATCGGTAAGGTCAGCATGACACCTGAGCAGATTTACGGAAATGCTAAGGAATTCATCAATACAGTTATCAAGTTGAAGCCTGCTGCTGCTAAAGGTACATATATTAAGAGTATCTTTATTTCAAGCACTATGAGTAAGGGTATCAAGATTGATCCTAAATCAGTTGAATAACTCTAAAAGTTTTGTAAAATGAAGAAAGAAGTTAAAGATACTATCATCACCGAACTTGGTCAGAAGATTCAGGAATTCCCTCACTTCTATCTTGTAGATGTTACAGGATTGGACGCTGAGAAGACTAGCAATCTCCGTCGCAAGTGCTTTAAGAGTGAGATTAAGATGGTTGTTGTTAAGAACACCTTGCTCCACAAGGCATTCGAGGCTTCAGACATCGATTTCTCTGAGCTTTATGGCAGCTTGAAGGGTACTACTGCAGTATTGTTCACAAATACAGCTAACGTACCAGCTAAGTTGTTGAAGGAATACGAGAAGGAAGGCGTTCCATCATTGAAGGCAGCATACGCTGAGGAAAGCTTCTATGTAGGCGCTGACAAGCTCGCTGAACTCGCATCTCTCAAGAGCAAGAACGAGGTTATCGCAGAGATTGTTGCTTTGCTGCAGTCTCCAGCAAAGAACGTTCTTTCTGCTCTTCAGTCAGGAGGCAACACTATTCATGGTGTGCTTAAGACTTTGGGTGAGCGTCCTGAGTAAATACAACATTTCATATATTAATAGTATAAACAAATAAAATTTTTAGAATAAAATGGCAGATATCAAAGCTATTGCAGAAGAGTTAGTAAATCTTACTGTTAAGGAAGTTAATGAGTTGGCAACAGTCCTCAAGGACGAGTATGGCATCGAGCCTGCTGCTGCAGCTGTAGCTGTAGCTGCTGGTCCTGCTGCTGGTGGTGCAGCTGCAGCTGAGGAGAAGTCTTCTTTCGACGTAGTCCTCGCTGAGGTTGGTGGCGCTAAGCTCCAGGTTGTTAAGGCTGTTAAGGAGGCTTGTGGTCTCGGTTTGAAAGAGGCTAAGGATCTCGTAGACGGTGCTCCTTCTACTATCAAGGAGGGTGTATCTAAGGACGAGGCTGAGAACCTTAAGAAGGCTATCGAAGAGGCTGGTGCTAAGGTAGAGCTCAAGTAATTAGATTAATTACATCTCTTACATAATGGTTAGGATTCTCCTATTAGGCGAGTCCTAACCTTTTTGTGTCTTTTATTATCATGTTAATAAAACCCCCATTTAATAACTTCTAATGGCTACAAAAATTGTTGATAACAGAGTAAATTTTGCCAGCGTGCATAATCCGTATCCATATCCGGATTTTCTCGATGTGCAGTTAAAGTCTTTTAAGGACTTCTTACAGTTGGATACTCCGCCTGAGGAACGCAAGAATGACGGTTTGTATAAGGTGTTCTCTGAGAACTTCCCTATCACCGATACTCGTAATAATTTCGTTCTTGAGTTCTTGGATTACTATATTGACCCTCCTCGCTACACCATTGATGAGTGCTTGGAGCGTGGTCTTACATATAGCGTACCTTTGAAGGCTAAGATGAAACTGTATTGTACTGATCCTGATCATGAGGACTTCGGTACTTTTATCCAGGATGTATTCTTGGGTACAATCCCTTACATGACTGATAATGGTACATTCGTCATCAACGGTGCTGAGCGCGTTGTTGTTTCTCAGTTGCACCGTTCACCTGGTGTGTTCTTCGGACAGGGTGTTCATGCCAATGGTACTGTGCTTTATTCTGCACGTATCATCCCATTCAAGGGTAGCTGGATTGAGTTTGCTACTGACATCAACAATGTGATGTATGCTTACATTGACCGTAAGAAGAAGTTGCCTGTTACTACCTTGCTCCGTGCCATCGGTTATGAGCAGGATAAGGATATTCTCCAGATCTTCGATCTCGCTGAAGAGGTGAAGGTGAACAAGAAGAATATGAAGGCTGCTATCGGTCGCAAGTTGGCTGCTCGTGTCTTGAAGAGCTGGAATGAGGACTTCGTAGATGAGGATACTGGTGAAGTTGTATCTATCGAGCGTAACGAGGTGATCATGGAGCGTGAGACAGAGCTTACTGCCGACAACATTGAGGAGATTGTAGAGAGTGGTGCTGCTTCTGTGCTTTTGCATAAGGATGTAGATGCTGCCAGCAAGTACACAATCATCTTCAATACTTTGGCCAAGGACCCAAGTAACTCTGAGAAGGAGGCTGTGAACTACATCTATCGCCAGTTGCGTAATGCAGATCCTGCTGATGATGCAAGTGCACGTGAAGTTTTCCAGAACTTGTTCTTCTCTGACAAGCGTTATGATTTGGGTGAGGTTGGTCGTTACCGAATTAATAAGAAATTAGGTCTCGATACCGATGTTGATGTCCGCGTTTTGACTAAGGATGACATCATCGAGATTATCAAATATTTGATTCAGCTCATCAACTCAAGTGCTACTGTCGATGATATCGACCACTTGTCTAACCGTCGTGTTCGTACCGTAGGCGAGCAGCTGGCTAACCAGTTCTCTATCGGTTTGGCACGTATGAGCCGCACTATCCGTGAGCGTATGAATGTACGCGACAATGAGGTGTTCACTCCAACAGATTTGATCAATGCCAAGACCATCTCTAGCGTTATCAACTCATTCTTTGGTACCAACCCATTGTCACAGTTCATGGACCAGACTAACCCATTGGCTGAGGTAACCCACAAGCGTCGTCTTTCTGCCCTTGGTCCTGGTGGTTTGTCTCGTGAGCGTGCTGGTTTCGAGGTTCGAGACGTACACTATACTCACTATGGTCGTCTTTGTCCTATTGAGAGTCCTGAAGGTCCAAACATCGGTTTGATTTCTTCACTCTGTATGTATGCAAAGATCAATGACCTCGGCTTTATCGTAACTCCTTACCGTAAGGTGAACGATAGCAAGGTTGATATGAACAACGATGATGTTGTTTACTTGACAGCTGAGGATGAGGAGGCTAAGATCATCGGTCAGGGTAATGCTCCTTTGACAGAAGATGGTGCATTTATCCGCGACGTAGTTAAGTGCCGTCAGGATGCTGATTATCCAGTTGTTCCACCTTCAGAGGTTGACTATGTGGATGTTTCTCCACAGCAGATTGCATCTGTTTCAGCAGGTTTGATTCCATTCTTGGAGCATGATGATGGTCACCGTGCATTGATGGGATGTAACATGATGCGCCAGGCAGTTCCATTGCTTCACAATGATGCACCTATCGTAGGTACTGGTCTTGAGAAGCAGGTGTGCGAGGATTCTCGTACCATGATTACTGCAGAGGGCGAGGGTGTTATCGAGTATGTAGATGCTACAACCATTCGTATCCTCTACGATCGTACAGAGGATGATGAGTTCGTAAGCTTCGAGCCTGCCTTGAAGGAGTACCGCATTCCTAAATTCCGTCGTACCAACCAGAATATGACCATCGACTTGCGTCCTATCTGTAACAAGGGTCAGCGCGTCAAGAAGGGTGATATCCTGACGGAGGGCTATGCTACCGAGAATGGTGAGTTGGCTTTGGGTCGTAACTTGCTCGTAGCTTACATTCCTTGGAAGGGTTACAACTATGAGGATGCAGTCGTTATCTCAGAGCGTATGGTTCGCGATGATATTTTGACATCTGTTCACATAGATGAGTATTCACTCGATGTACGTGAGACCAAGCGTGGTGTTGAGGAGTTCACTTCTGATATTCCTAATGTCAGCGAGGAAGCTACCAAGGATCTTGATGATAACGGTATTGTTCGCGTTGGTGCTCGTATCGAGCCAGGCGATATCATGATTGGTAAGATTTCTCCTAAGGGTGAGAGCGATCCTTCTCCAGAAGAGAAGTTGCTCCGTGCCATCTTCGGTGATAAGGCTGGTGATGTGAAGGATTCTTCATTGAAGGCTAACCCATCATTGAGTGGTGTTGTTATCGACAAGAAGTTGTTCTCTCGTGCCGTAAAGACTCGTGAGTCTAAGAAACAGGATAAGATTATCCTTGCCAAGATTGATGAGGAGTACGAGGCAAAGGGCGATGACTTGAAGGATATTTTGGTTGATAAGTTGCTCACCTTGACTGAAGGCAAGACTTCTCAGGGCGTGAAGGATTACTCTGGTGCTGAGATCATCACCAAGGGTAGCAAGTTCACAACAACAGCTTTGAAGAACCTGGAGTATGATGGCGTACAGTCTAATGGTTGGACAGAGGATGATCATACCAATACTTTGATTCAGCGCCTGATCATGAACTATATCCGCAAGTATAAGCAGCTCGATGCAGAGTTGAAGCGTCGCAAGTTTGCTATCACTATCGGTGATGAACTTCCATCAGGAATTCTCCAGATGGCTAAGGTTTATATCGCTAAGAAGCGTAAGATCCAGGTTGGTGATAAACTTGCTGGTCGTCATGGTAACAAGGGTATCGTTTCTAAGGTAGTACGTCTTGAGGATATGCCATTCATGGCAGACGGTCGTCCTGTAGATATGGTATTGAACCCATTGGGTGTGCCTTCTCGAATGAACCTCGGTCAGATCTTCGAGTGTATCCTGGGTGCTGCAGGTAAGAAGTTGGGTGTTAAGTTTGCTACTCCTATCTTCGATGGTGCTCATCTTGAGGACCTCTCTGTATGGACAGACAAGGCAGGTCTTCCACGTTTCTGCTCTACTTACCTCTATGATGGTGAGACTGGTGAGCAGTTCGACCAGCCAGCTACCGTCGGTATGACTTACTTCTTGAAGTTGGGTCACATGGTAGAGGATAAGATGCACGCACGTTCTATCGGTCCTTACTCTCTGATTACTCAGCAGCCACTTGGTGGTAAGGCACAGTTTGGTGGTCAGCGATTCGGAGAGATGGAGGTTTGGGCCATCGAGGCATTCGGTGCTAGCCACGTATTGCAGGAGATTCTGACCATCAAGTCAGATGATGTTATAGGACGTAGCAAGGCATACGAGGCAATCGTGAAGGGTGATCCAATGCCTACACCAGGTATTCCTGAGTCACTCAACGTATTGCTCCACGAGCTTCGCGGCCTTGGCTTGAGCATCAAACTTGATTAATTTTGAGAACCCCTAATTAAGATATAGAAACATGGCTTTCAAAAAAGATACAAAGGTAAAGAATAATTTTACGAAGATTACCATCGGTCTCGCTTCACCAGAGGAGATCCTGGAAAATTCGTATGGTGAGGTTACTAAGCCTGAAACCATTAATTATCGAACATATAAGCCGGAGCGTGATGGTCTCTTCTGCGAGCGCATTTTTGGTCCTACCAAGGACTATGAGTGCGCCTGCGGCAAGTACAAGCGTATCCGTTATAAGGGAATCGTCTGCGACCGATGCGGTGTAGAGGTTACAGAGAAGAAGGTTCGTCGTGAGCGTTCTGGTCACATCGAGCTTGTTGTACCAGTGGCTCACATCTGGTACTTCCGTTCTCTCCCTAACAAGATTGGTTACCTTCTCGGTATGCCAACCAAGAAGCTTGATGCTGTTATCTACTACGAGAAGTATGTAGTGATCCAGCCTGGTATTCTTGAGGGTAAGACTGATGCTGACGGCATTGAGTTGAATGGTTCTCATAAGCTCGACCTCTTGTCAGAGGACGAGTATATGGCTATTCTTGATCAGTACGACCCAAATGGTGATAACGAGCGTCTGGAAGATACAGATCCTAATAAGTTCGTTGCTAAGATGGGTGCCGAGGCTATCTATCAGTTGTTGCAGAATGTGGATCTCGACTCTTTGTCATACGAACTCCGCGACCATGCCAACAATGACTCTAGCCAGCAGCGCAAGACTGAGGCATTGAAGCGCTTGAACGTAGTAGAGGGGTTCCGTGCCAGCAAGGGAATCAACAAGCCTGAGTGGATGGTCATGAAGATCATTCCTGTTACTCCTCCAGAGCTTCGTCCTTTGGTACCACTGGATGGTGGTCGTTTTGCAACATCAGACTTGAATGATCTCTATCGTCGTGTAATCATCCGTAACAACCGTTTGAAACGATTGGTAGAGATTAAGGCTCCTGAGGTGATTCTCCGTAACGAGAAGCGTATGTTGCAGGAGGCTGTTGACAGCTTGTTCGACAACTCACGCAAGAGCTCTGCTGTAAAGAGCGAGAGCAATCGTCCGTTGAAGTCTCTCTCAGATTCTTTGAAGGGTAAGCAGGGACGTTTCCGTCAGAACTTGTTGGGTAAGCGTGTTGACTACTCTGCTCGTTCCGTTATCGTTGTAGGTCCTGAGTTGAAGATGGGTGAGTGCGGTCTTCCTAAGTTGATGGCTGCAGAGCTTTACAAACCATTCATCATCCGTAAGTTGATTGAGCGTGGTATCGTAAAGACTGTCAAGAGTGCCAAGAAGATTGTTGATCGTCGTGAGCCAGTTATCTGGGATATTCTGGAGAATGTGATGAAGGGTCATCCGGTTATGTTGAACCGTGCCCCTACACTTCACCGTCTCGGTATCCAGGCATTCCAGCCTAAGATGATCGAGGGTAAGGCTATCCAGTTGCACCCATTGGCATGTACAGCGTTCAATGCCGACTTCGATGGAGACCAGATGGCTGTTCACCTTCCATTGAGCAACGAGGCTATCTTGGAGACTCAGATCCTGATGCTCCAGAGCCACAACATTTTGAACCCTGCTAATGGTGCACCTATCACCGTTCCTTCTCAGGATATGGTGCTTGGTCTCTACTATATTACAAAGATTCGCCCAGGTGCTAAGGGCGAGGGCTTGACATTCTATGGTCCTGAGGAGGCTTTGATTGCTCGTAACGAGGGACGTTGTGATCTCCATGCCTTGGTAAAGGTGATCGTTGACGACTTGGTTGACGGTAAGATCCAGAAGCGTATGATTGAGACCTCTGTAGGTCGTGTTATCGTGAATGGTATCATCCCTGATGAGGTAGGCTTCTTCAACGACGTTATCTCTAAGAAGACACTCCGCGGCTTGATTTCTAATGTAATCAAGGCTGTTGGTATGGCAGAGGCTTGTGCCTTCCTTGATGGTATCAAGAATCTGGGTTATCGTATGGCATACGTTGCTGGTTTGTCATTCAACCTTGGTGATATCATCATCCCACCTGAGAAGGAGGAGATTGTTGAGCGTGGTCGCAAGGAGGTTGAGGAAATCACCAACAACTATAATATGGGTTTCATCACCAACAAGGAGCGTTACAACCAGGTAATCGATGCGTGGACTCACGTAAATACCGATTTGGGTAATATCCTGATGAAGGAGATGACAGAGGCAGATCAGGGATTCAATGCCGTTTACATGATGCTTGACTCTGGAGCCCGTGGTTCTAAGGATCAGATTAAGCAGTTGTCTGGTATGCGTGGTTTGATGGCTAAGCCTCAGAAGGCTGGTGCAGAAGGTGCGCAGATTATTGAGAACCCTATCCTTTCTAACTTTAAGGAGGGTATGTCTGTGTTGGAGTACTTTATCGCTTCTCACGGTGCTCGTAAGGGTCTTGCTGATACCGCGATGAAGACTGCCGATGCTGGTTACTTGACTCGTCGTCTTGTTGACGTATCTCATGATGTCATCATTACTCAGGAGGATTGCGGTACCTTGCGTGGCTTGGTTTGCACCGCTTTGAAGAATGGTGATGAGATTATCTCTTCTCTCTATGAGCGTATCTTGGGTCGTGTATCTGTACACGATATCATCCACCCTACAACAGGTGAGTTGATCGTTAAGTCTGGTGAGGAAATCACAGAGGCTAAGGCTAAGATCATCGATGAGTCTCCAATCGAGAGCGTTGAGATCCGTTCAGTACTCACTTGTGAGAGCAAGAAGGGTGTCTGCATGAAGTGTTACGGCCGTAACTTGGCTACAGCTCGTATGGTTCAGCTCGGTGAGGCTGTGGGTGTCATCGCTGCACAGGCTATCGGTGAGCCTGGTACTCAGCTTACTCTCCGTACCTTCCACGCCGGTGGTATCGCGTCTAACGCTGCTGCCAACGCTAAGATTGCTGCGAAGAACAAGTCTCGCATCGAGTTTGATGAGTTGAGCACAGTTCCATTCGTAGAGGAAGATGAGGAAGGCAACGATATCAAGTGCGAGAAGGTAGTAAGCCACTTGGCTGAAATCCGTTTCGTTGATCCAAATACAAACATCGTTCTTGCTACATTGAATGTACCTTATGGTTCTTCTTTGTATCACAAGGAGGGTGAGATTGTTGAGAAGGATACTGTGATTGCTCGTTGGGACCCATTCAACGCCGTTATCGTCAGCCAGTACGCTGGTACCTTGAAGTTCAACGACGTTCAGAAGGATCAGACCTACCGTGCCGAGGTCGATGAGACTACTGGTTTGGAGGAGAAGATCATCACCGATTCTAAGAATAAGGCGATGGTTCCTTCTTGTGATGTTATTGATGCAAACGGTGAGATTGTAGGTACATATAACTTCCCTGTAGGTGGTCACCTCGTTGTAGAGGATGGTCAGACTATTAAGACTGGTGAGGTCTTGGTTAAGATTCCTCGCGCCGTAGGTGGTGCTGGTGATATCACCGGTGGTCTTCCACGTGTAACCGAGCTTCTCGAGGCTCGTAACCCATCTAACCCAGCTGTCGTATCTGAAATCGATGGTGAGGTAACTATGGGTAAGGTAAAGCGTGGTAACCGTGAGATCATCGTAACCTCTAAGACTGGCGACCAGAAGAAGTATCTCGTATCACTCTCTAAGCAGATCCTGGTACAGGAGCATGACGCCGTACGTGCTGGTACTCCTCTTTCTGATGGTAGTGTAACTCCAGGCGATATCCTCGCTATCATGGGTCCTACCGCTGTTCAGGAGTACATCGTTAACCAGATCCAGGACGTTTACCGTCTCCAGGGTGTGGCTATCAACGATAAGCACTTCGAGGTGGTTGTTCGTCAGATGATGCGTAAGGTTCGTATCGACGATCCAGGAGATACTACATTCTTGGAGCAGGAGTTGGTTGATAAGCTCGACTTCGCTGAGGAGAATGACCGTATCTGGGGTAAGAAGGTTGTTACCAATGCTGGTGACAGCACCGAGCTCAAGCCTGGTCAGATCATTACAGCACGTAAGTTGCGTGATGAGAACTCAGCATTGAAGCGTCGCGATATGAAGCTTGTTCAGGTTCGTGATGCCGTTGCTGCAACATCTACTCAGATCCTCCAGGGTATTACCCGTGCCGCTCTTGGTACCAAGAGCTTCATGAGTGCCGCTTCTTTCCAGGAGACCACTAAGGTCTTGAACGAGGCTGCTATTCGTGGTAAGGTAGATTACCTTGAGGGAATGAAGGAGAATGTTATCTGCGGTCACTTGATTCCAGCAGGTACTGGTCTCCGCCAGTGGGAGAAGCTTGTTGTTGGTTCTAAGGAAGAGTACGAGCGCATGCAGGCTAACAGAAAGAATGTACTCGACTATGCAGATTCTCCAATCGTGGACTAATCTGAAGGTTAGAGTAACATATATATAATAAGGTATAAGAGCCATAGGTGAGTCATCATCTATGGCTCTTTTCTTGATATTGCCTGCCTGTTGATGATATCAAATCAACTGTCTCAAGTAAAAATAGCATCCTGTCCAAATACTGCTGTTGTCAGTGATAAAGCTACGTCAACTGATGTCAAGAAGGAAATTGTGCTTAAGACTTTCGACAATGTTTCCTGAGAAACGATGCTCGGAGAAATGGCAGAGTATTATGGAGTGAAGATTGTGTTCCAGAACCAGGAAGCCAAGCAGCTTCGTTTCTATTATGAATGGAACAGCGAGAACAGTCTGCAGAGTGTAGTGGATGAATTGAATCATTCACAACAGATAATTCTCTCTTTGGACAATGAGCAACTGAAGGATTTAGACAAGGCTACCCGTCGATATAAAATCAGTTTTATCTATAATGAACTGGAAGATTTCACCGTCACTACCTCTTTCCGTAATCTCGATTTGCAGGAAGCTTTGGGGCGGGTCTTTGGATTTTATCCGATGAAGGCTACGATAGAGGATAGCTTGATATTCGTGGAATGTACCCAAAAGGAACCTACCAAATTGATGGGACGGGTGATTGATGAACGTCATCGACCAGTGGAGTTTGCCAATGTGGCTTTGCTCAATCCCAGGGATTCTTCCTTTCTCACAGGTGGTGTGACCAATGCCAGCGGCAATTTCGTGCTACCTTGTGGCATGAAGAAGGTTCTCGCCAAAGTAAGTTGCGTGGGTTATCACACCTTATATAATATATATTATATAATGTGGGAAAAGTCGGAAATGTTGTGTTGAAGGAGAGTACCATGCATATCAATGGTGTTACGGTGAAGGCGAAGTTGCCCTCTTTCAAGATGGGACGTGAAGGAATGCTCATAGACATACAGCATTCTGATTTGTCAAAAGTAGGAGATGCCGTTGATGTATTCCGACAATTACCTCGCATCAATGTAAGTAGTACCGATGTCATCAGCGTTTATGGCAAGGGTACACCTATTTATATATATCAACAATAAACAGGTGAGAGATTCCAGGGAATTGCAGCGCCTGAAGTCTGATGCCATCAAGAATGTGGAAATCATTACTTCGCCTGGTGCAAGATATGATGCCACGGTTAGCTCGGTGATTCGCATCCGGACCGTCAAGAAGCAAGGTGAAGGTATGAGTGGTTTCTTGCCTTTTCATATCCTTTAGGCTCGTTTTCAATGGATGCAGGATTGAGATACGAGTATGTGTCTGCCAAGTATTATTCTTTTGGAAAGTATGAAGAAGAGCCTAGCAGGAATTATAGCAATTGGTTTCCCAACCTGACCCTGTCATGGAATAAGGAAACATGGGCTGCATCTCTGGCATATACCTGCAAGACAAAGCGTCCTTCTTATAGTTCCTTGCGCAATGAGGTGCAGTATGATAATCGCTATATGTATGAAGGTGGCGATCCTTATCTTCGTCCTACCATTGCTCATGATGTATCATTGGATGTGATGTGCAACTGGATTTCGTTTGGTGTGGAATATCTTTATGAGGATAATCCCATCATCTGGTATGCTACCCTTTATAAACATCAGGATATAGCCTTCTTGAGGAATATATAATGCCTTCCGCCGGTATCGCTCTGGTTATTTTGCCTCTATGCGAATGGTTAAGACATTCTTCGATGAAGCCTTGACTGTTAATTTCTATGCTGATGATATCTTCAGAAGTCAGAAAGACCAATGGACCATGTATGGCGACCATTCAACCTTGACGAAGGATAGTTATCATAGTGCCCGTGAAATTGGTGTCAGGGTGGTCTATAAATTCAATTCTGGTCATAGAAAGTATAAGGGTTCTGGTGCTGGTAATGCAGAAAAGAGCCGTTTCTGATAGACCGGTTCTTCAGATAAAAAAGAAATTGTATTTCAAAAGTCCTTTCACGCTAAGCATATGTCTTTGTATTGGAAGCATTTTAGTGTGAAAGGACTTTTAACACAAAATAATTGGCAAATTATTCTTCTTTTTCAGATATTATGTGTAAATTTGCACTATCATTTAAAGTTTAATCCTATTAACTTAATAAAATTATGGAAGAAAATAAGAATAATCAACAGCAGCAGAATCAGTTCCAGATGGGCATCAGCCCAGAAGTAGCAGAGGGTATATACTCTAACTTGGCACTGATTACTCATTCTAATTCAGATTTCATCTTGGATTTTGCATGTGCACTTCCAGGAATGCCGGCACCTCAGATCAAGAGCCGTGTCATCATGGCACCTGAGCATGCCAAGCGTTTGCTCCAGGCATTGCAGAGCAATGTTTATAACTACGAGCAGGCTTTCGGTAAGATTAAGTTGGCAGACGAGCCAGAGCGTACTATTGCTCCATTTGGCACACCAAAAGGTGAGGCTTAATGCATAACCACATACATACTAAGACTAAATTTCCTGCTAAAAGCCGCTTTTTCTTTATAATATTTGTTTTTAATAGTTATATAAAGTTAAAACTGACCCTCGTTTTTTAAAAGTCTCCTTAATATTTAGGTAGTTTGCCGAAAAAGTCGTAACTTTGCACCCCGAAAAGCCCCATAAGGTGGTGGCTTATACGGAAATAAGACAATAATAAAAATAAAATAATAAATTAAAAAGTAAAATTATGCCTACTATTTCACAGTTAGTAAGAAAAGGCAGACGAGTATTGGTAGACAAGAGCAAGTCACCAGCTTTGGATTCATGTCCTCAGCGTCGTGGTGTTTGTGTTCGTGTTTACACAACAACTCCAAAGAAGCCTAATTCGGCAATGCGTAAGGTTGCCCGTGTTCGTTTGACAAACTCTAAGGAGGTTAACTCTTACATCCCAGGAGAGGGTCACAACTTGCAGGAGCACTCAATCGTGTTGGTTCGCGGTGGTCGTGTTAAGGACCTCCCAGGTGTACGTTATCACATCGTTCGTGGTACTCTTGATACCGCAGGTGTTGCAAACCGCACACAGCGTCGTTCTAAGTACGGTGCTAAGCGTCCAAAGGCAAAGAAGTAATTCTAATCCGGACAAAATTAAAAGAAATCCGAAAACTCACGGTCGGAGAAGGTCGAGAGTTTAGGTAAAAAGATTATTTTATTAAACGTTTTGCTGGAGAAGTAACAGGTTGAGTAAATACTCGGGTGCGAGTGTTGAAGAACGATATACAGCCCCATGCAGAATTTAAATTTTTTCGATTAAAAAATGAGAAAAGCAAAACCAAAGAAGAGAGTGATCCTCCCAGATCCAGTCTTCAATGACCAGAAGGTCTCTAAATTCGTAAATCATTTGATGTATGATGGTAAGAAGAATACATCTTATGAGATTTTCTACAATGCACTCGATACCGTAAAGGCTAAGATGGCTAACGAGGAGAAGTCTGCACTTGAGATTTGGAAGCAGGCTCTCGACAATATTACTCCACAGGTTGAGGTTAAGAGCCGCCGTATTGGTGGTGCAACCTTCCAGGTTCCTACAGAAATTCGTCCTGATCGCAAGGAGAGTATCTCTATGAAGAATCTTATTATCTTCGCTCGCAAGCGTGGTGGTAAGACTATGGCAGATAAGCTCGCTGCAGAGATTATGGATGCTTATAACAATCAGGGTGGCGCTTTCAAGCGTAAGGAGGATATGCATCGTATGGCTGAGGCTAACCGTGCATTTGCTCACTTCAGATTCTAATTTAACATATAAAATAGGTTTAAAAGAAAATGGCAAATCGCGATTTACATTTGACACGTAACATCGGTATCATGGCGCACATCGATGCCGGAAAGACAACAACATCTGAGCGTATCTTGTTCTATACAGGTAAGACTCATAAGATCGGTGAGGTACACGATGGTGCTGCTACAATGGACTGGATGGTCCAGGAGCAGGAGCGTGGTATTACTATCACTTCTGCAGCTACAACTTGTAACTGGAACTATCTCGGTAAGTCTTATAAGATTAACTTGATCGATACTCCGGGACACGTTGACTTCACTGCTGAGGTTGAGCGTTCACTCCGTGTACTCGATGGTGCTGTTGCTACATATTCTGCAGCTGACGGTGTACAGCCACAGTCAGAGACAGTATGGCGCCAGGCTGACAAGTACAATGTACCTCGTATCGGTTATGTAAACAAGATGGACCGTTCAGGTGCTAACTTCTTTGAGACAGTTCAGCAGATGAAGGATATCTTGGGTGCTAATCCTATTGCTATTCAGATTCCTATTGGTGCAGAGGAGAACTTCAAGGGTGTAGTTGACCTGATCAAGATGAAGGCTATTCTCTGGCACGATGAGACTATGGGTGCTGAGTATGACGTAGAGGAAATTCCTGCTGATTTGGCTGACGAGGCTGCAGAGTGGCGTGATAAGCTTCTTGAGGGTGCTGCTAACTTCGATGACGAGGTTATGGAGCTCTATCTCGATGGTCAGGATATTCCAGAGGAGAAACTCCTTGCTGCTATCCGTAAGGGTTGCTGCGCTATGGAATGCTGCCCAATGTTGCTCGGTTCTTCATACAAGAACAAGGGTGTTCAGCCATTGCTCGACTATGTATGTGCATTCTTGCCATCACCAATGGATACTCCAAATATCATCGGTACTAACCCTGATACAGAAGAGGAAGAGGATCGTAAGCCATCTGAGGATGAGCCAACTTCTGCTCTCGCATTTAAGATTGCTACTGACCCATTCATGGGCCGCTTGGTATTCTTCCGCGTTTACTCTGGTAAGGTTGTTGCTGGTTCTTATGTTTACAACCCACGTTCTGGCAAGCGCGAGCGTATCAGCCGTCTGTTCCAGATGAACTCTAAGCAGGAAATTCCAATGGAGTCAATCGACGCAGGTGATATCGGTGCAGGTGTAGGTTTCAAGGATATCCGTACTGGTGATACACTCTGTGATGAGGATCACCCAATTGTATTGGAGTCTATGACATTCCCTGATACTGTAATCTCTATCGCAGTTGAGCCTAAGAGCCAGGCTGACATCGCTAAGTTGGATAACGGTCTCGCTAAGTTGGCTGAGGAGGATCCAACCTTTACAGTACGTACTGATGAGCAGAGCGGTCAGACAATCATCTCTGGTATGGGTGAGCTCCACTTGGATATCATCATCGACCGTTTGAAGCGTGAGTTCAAGGTTGAGTGTAACCAGGGTAAACCTCAGGTTAACTACAAGGAGGCTATCACTAAGACAGCTCAGAGCCGTGAGACTTACAAGAAGCAGTCTGGTGGTCGTGGTAAGTTCGCTTGTATCGATGTAACCATCGGTCCTAAGGACGAGGATTACAAGGAGGGCGACTTGCAGTTCATCAACGAGGTTAAGGGTGGTAACGTTCCTAAGGAATTCATCCCATCAGTACAGAAGGGCTTCGCTGACTGTTTGTCAAATGGTGTACTCGGTGGCTTCCCAATGACAGGTTTGAAGGTAACTTTGACCGATGGTAGCTTCCACCCAGTTGACTCTGACCAGTTGTCATTCGAGTTGGTAGCACATCAGGCATTCAAGGTGCTTTGCCCTAAGGCAGGTCCTGTTTTGATGGAGCCTATCATGAAGGTAGAGGTTGTTACTCCAGAAGAGAATATGGGTGATGTAATCGGTGACTTGAACAAGCGCCGTGGTCTCGTTCAGGGTATGGAGGAAGGCCGTAGCGGTGCTCGCATCGTAAAGGCTATGGTTCCATTGGCCGAGATGTTCGGTTATGTAACAGCTTTGCGTACTATCACTTCAGGTCGTGCAACAAGCTCTATGGAGTATGATCACCACGCACCTCTCTCTTCAGCAATCGCTAAGGCAGTGTTGGAGGAGGTTAAGGGTCACGCAGAACTCCTTTAATAAAAAAGAAATAACGGTAAGATGAGGCGCTGCTTAGCGAATGACTCTTAAGCAGCGTACCTCTTCTTCCATTAGACTAAAATAATTCATATTAATAATAACTTAATTTTAAAAATGAGTCAGAAAATCAGAATTAAGCTGAAGTCTTACGACCACCAGTTGGTTGACAAGTCAGCTGAGAAGATTGTGAAGGCTGTTAAGGCAACAGGCGCTATCGTTAGCGGTCCTATTCCATTGCCAACACACAAGCGTATTTTTACTGTAAACCGCAGTACTTTCGTTAACAAGAAGTCTCGCGAGCAGTTCCAGCTCTCAGATTTCAAGCGTCTCATCGACATCTACAGCTCAACAGCTAAGACCGTTGATGCCTTGATGAAGCTTGAATTGCCAAGTGGTGTAGAAGTAGAAATCAAAGTCTAATTATTTAAAATTAAATTGAAATGCCAGGATTAATTGGAAGAAAAATCGGAATGACATCCGTTTTCAGTGCCGACGGTAAGAATATTCCGTGCACTGTTATCGAAGTAGGTCCTTGTGTTGTAACCCAGGTTAAGACCGTAGAGAAGGATGGTTACAAGGCTTATCAGTTAGGTTTCGGCGAGGCTAAGGAGAATCGCACTTCTCAGCCTATGATGGGAATCTTCAAGAAGGCAGGCACAACACCTAAGAAGCACTTGGCCGAGTTCAAGTTTGATGAGGAGTACAACCTCGGTGACACCATTACAGTTGATATCTTCAACGGCTGCAAGTTCGTTGACGTAATTGGTACATCAAAGGGTAAAGGCTTCCAGGGCGTTGTTAAGCGTCACGGATTCGGTGGTGTAGGTCAGTCTACTCATGGTCAGGATGACCGCGCTCGCAAGCCGGGATCTATTGGTGCATGTTCTTACCCTGCAAAGGTATTCAAGGGTATGCGCATGGGTGGCCAAATGGGAGGTGATAGAGTAACAACTCAGAACCTTCAGGTGTTAAAGGTAATTCCAGAGCAGAATCTCCTTATCGTTAAGGGTTCTTTCGCTGGATGCAAAGGTTCAACTGTTTTAATTGAGAAATAATGGAAGTTAGCGTATTAGATATCAAAGGTCAGGAGACCGGCCGCAAGGTAGCTCTTAATGATGCAGTCTTCGGCATAGAGCCTAACGATCACGTTCTCTACCTCGACGTAAAGCAGTATCTCGCTAACCAGCGTCAGGGTACAGCTAAGTCTAAGGAGAGAAGCGAGATGAGCGGTTCTACTCGTAAGCTTGGTCGTCAGAAGGGCGGCGGCGGTGCTCGCCGTGGTGATATTAACTCACCTGTACTCGTAGGTGGTGCTCGCGTATTTGGTCCTAAGCCACGTGATTACCGCTTCAAGCTCAACAAGAAGGTAAAGATTCTTGCTCGTAAGTCTGCATTGTCTTATAAGGCACAGGAGAGCGCAATCGTGATGTTGGAAGATTTCACTTTTGAGGCTCCAAAGACTAAAGAATTCTTAAGTGTTCTTAAGAATCTTAAAATCGAGGGCAAAAAGGTACTCTTCGTTTTGCCAGAATCAAATAAAAACGTATATTTGTCTGCACGTAACTTACAGCGCGCTGAGGTTATCCTCGCATCTAACGTCAATTCGTACAAAGTTTTGAACGCTGATGTCGTAGTGATTACTGAGAAGTCGCTTGAGACTATCGACCAGATCTTAACAAAGTAAAAAGGAGATATTAGAATATGGCATTTATTATCAAACCATTGGTTACTGAGAAGATGACCAAGATTACAGACAAGCAGCCTAACCGCTATGGCTTCGTTGTTCGTCCTGAGGCTAATAAGCTCGAGATTAAGAAGGAAGTTGAGAGTCTGTATAATGTTACAGTAGTTGACGTGAACACAATTCGCTACGCTGGCAAGCGCTCTGCTCGTTACACTAAGGCAGGTCTTGTTAAGGGTCAGAAGAATGCGTTCAAGAAGGCAATCGTTACTCTGAAGGAGGGCGATACAATTGATTTTTACAGCAATATTTAAAATAAAAAATGGCAGTACGTAAATTAAAACCGGTTACTCCGGGTCAAAGACACAAGGTTATTGGCACGTTCGAGGATATTACTGCATCCGTGCCAGAGAAGTCTCTCGTTTACGGTAAGCGTTCTACCGGCGGTCGAAACAACACCGGTAAGATGACCGTTCGCTACATTGGCGGTGGTCACAAGCAGAAGTATCGTTTAATCGACTTCAAACGTGAGAAAGATGGTGTTCCAGCAGTTGTTAAGACAATCGAGTACGATCCAAACCGTTCGGCTCGTATCGCGTTGCTTTACTACGCTGATGGTGAAAAACGTTACATTATTGCTCCTAACGGACTTCAGGTAGGCGCTACTTTGATGTCAGGTGCAGAAGCTGCTCCTGAGATTGGTAACTGTCTTCCTTTGGCAAACATCCCTGTAGGTACAGTGATCCACAACATCGAGTTGCGTCCTGGTCAGGGTGCTTTGTTGGTTCGTTCGGCTGGTAATTTTGCTCAGTTGACTTCTCGTGAGGGCAGTTATTGTGTAATTAAGCTCCCTTCTGGTGAAACACGCCAGATTTTGAGTGCTTGTAAGGCTACAGTTGGTAGTGTTGGTAACTCAGACCACGCACTTGAGCAGTCTGGTAAGGCTGGTCGCTCTCGCTGGTTGGGTCGTCGTCCACACAACCGTGGTGTTGTTATGAACCCTGTTGATCACCCAATGGGTGGTGGTGAAGGTCGCCAGAGTGGTGGTCACCCACGTTCACGTAAGGGCTTGTACGCTAAGGGTCTTAAGACTCGCGCACCTAAGAAGCTTTCTAACAAGTATATTATCGAAAGAGCTAACAAAAAATAAAGAGTAAATTATGAGTCGTTCACTTAAAAAGGGTCCATACATCAACGTTTCTCTCGAGAAGAAGATTCTCGCTATGAACGAGAGTGGCAAGAAGAATGTTGTTAAGACATGGGCTAGAGCTTCAATGATATCTCCTGATTTCGTAGGACATACTGTTGCAGTTCATAACGGTAATAAATTTATCCCTGTTTATGTTACAGAGAATATGGTTGGCCACAAGCTTGGAGAGTTCGCTCCAACACGTCGCTTTGGCGGTCACTCTGGTAACAGAAAGTAAGCTAAGGGTTAAACCATTTAAAAATTTAAGTAAATAATGGGAGCAAGAAAACATATTGCGGCTGAAAAATTGAAAGAAGCCCGTAAAAACTTGTACTTCGCTAAGTTGGTAGGCGTTCCTTCTTCTCCACGTAAGATGCGCTATGTAGTAGACATGATTCGTGGTATGGAGGTTAACCGTGCACTCGGAGTACTTCGCTTCTCTAAGAAGCAGGCATCTGCTGACGTTGAGAAATTACTTCGTTCAGCTATCGCTAACTGGGAGGCAAAGAATAATCGCAAGGCTGAAGACGGTGAGCTTTATATCAGTAAGGTCTTCGTTGACGAAGGCGTTACAATGAAACGTATGAGACCTGCACCACAGGGTCGTGGTTATAGAATCCGTAAGCGTTCTAACCATGTTACTCTCTTTGTTGATGCAAAAACTAATGACGAAAAATAATTAAGTAGAATGGGACAGAAAGTTAATCCGATTAGTAACCGACTTGGTGTTATCCGTGGTTGGGATTCAAATTGGTTCGGTGGTAAGAACTTCGGTGACAACCTCGTAGAGGATCAGAAAATCCGTAAGTATCTTAACGAGCGTCTTGCTAAGGCAAGTGTTTCTCGTATCGTTATCGAACGTACATTGAAGCTTGTTACCATTACTATTTGCACAGCCCGTCCAGGTATTGTCATTGGTAAAGGTGGTCAGGATGTAGATAAGTTGAAGGAAGAGTTGAAGAAGCTTTATAAGAAAGATATTCAGATCAACATCTTCGAGGTTAAGAAGCCTGAGCTTGATGCTACCATCGTAGGTAAGAACATCGCGAGCCAGATTGAGCACATGATTGCTTATCGTCGCGCTATCAAGATGGCAGTTGCTAACACTATGCGTGCTGGTGCTGAGGGTATCAAGATTCAGATTACAGGTCGTCTGAACGGTGCTGAAATGGCACGTAAGGAAATGTACAAGGAGGGTCGTACACCTCTCCATACATTCCGTGCAGACATCGACTACTGCCAGTGCGAGGCACTTACCAAGGTAGGTTTGCTTGGCATCAAGGTATGGATTTGCCGTGGTGAGGTTTATGGTAAGGCTGATCTTACTCCAAACTTCTCACAGGACAACAAGAGCAACAACCGTGGTAACGGCCGCTCTAACAACCGTGGTGGTAATCGTAAAAGAAACAATAACCGTTAAATTTTAGAAAGCTATCATGTTACAGCCAAAAAGAGTAAAATATAGAAGACCTCAAGATGGTCGTGGCAATAAGGGCAACGCTCACAGAGGTACACAATTGGCATTCGGTTCTTTCGGCATCAAGACTCTTGAGTCAAAGTGGATCGATAGCCGTCAGATTGAGGCAGCTCGTGTGGCATTGAACCGCTACATGAACCGTCAGGGCCAGGTCTGGATTCGCATTTTCCCTGATAAGCCAATCACTCGTAAGCCAGCCGATGTCCGAATGGGTAAAGGTAAGGGTGATCCAGCAGGATGGGTTGCACCTGTTACACCAGGTCGGATTCTCTTCGAAGTAGAGGGTGTAAGCTTCGACATTGCAAAGGAGGGACTCCGTCTTTGCGCTCAGAAGCTTCCTGTGAAGACTAAGTTTATTGTTAGACGTGATTACGATAAAAACGCTTAATTATGAAGATTGCAGAAATTAAAAATATCGAGACCAAGGAATTGGTTGAGAAGCTGGAGGCAGCAGTTGACGCTTTGAACAAGAAGAAGATCAACCACAACGTAACTCCACTTGAGAATCCATCAGAGATTAAGATTGCTCGTCGTGATATCGCACGTATGAAAACTGAACTTCGTCAGAGAGAACTTAACAAATAATAATGGTCCAGATGGAAACAAGAAATTTAAGAAAAGTAAGACAGGGTGTTGTTATCAGCAACAAGATGGATAAAACCATTGTTATTGCAGCTAAGTTCAAGGAGATGCACCCTATTTATGGTAAGTTTGTCCAGAAGACAAAGAAGTACCATGCACATGACGAGAACAATGAGGCTAACGTAGGTGATACAGTTATGATCATGGAGACTCGTCCTCTGTCTAAGACAAAGAGATGGAGATTAGTACAAATTGTAGAAAAAGCTAAGTAATTATGATACAGGCAGAATCAAGACTTACAGTATGTGATAACAGCGGTGCTCGCGAGGCTCTTTGCATTCGAGTTCTCGGTGGTACAGGCCGTCGTTACGCTAGCGTTGGTGACGTGATTGTCGTTGCTGTCAAGAACGTTATCCCATCAAGTGATTTGAAGAAGGGTGCAGTATCAAAGGCTTTGATTGTTCGCACAAAGAAGGAGATTCGTCGTGCAGACGGTTCATATATCCGTTTCGACGATAACGCTTGTGTATTGCTCAACAATGCAGGTGAGCTTCGTGGTAGCCGTATCTTCGGCCCTGTTGCTCGTGAGCTTCGTGCAGTTAATATGAAAGTCGTTTCTTTGGCACCTGAGGTTCTTTAATATATTAAAAGTATAAAGTAATGAGTAAGTTACATATTAAGAAAGACGATACCGTTATCGTTATTGCCGGTGCTGATAAGGGCAAGACAGGTAAGGTGCTCAAGGTCCTCGTTGACGAGAATCGTGCCATCGTAGAGGGTGTGCACATGGTATCTAAGAGCACAAAGCCATCTGCTCAGAATCCTCAGGGAGGCATCGTAAAGCAGGAGGCTCCTATTCATATCTCAAATTTGAGTTTGATCGATCCTAAGAGTGGCAAGGCTACTCGCGTTGCTATCAAGCATGAGGGTAAAAACGTTGTTCGCATCGCTAAAAAGTCAGGGGAGGAAATCAAGTAATGGATACAGCACAGTTAAAGAAAGTATATAAGGAGACAATCGCTCCTGCTCTTCAGAAGCAGTTCAACTATTCTTCAGCAATGGAGATTCCAGTTTTGAAGAAGATTGTCATCAACCAGGGTCTCGGTGACGCTACACAGGACAAGAAGATTGTTGACGTAGCTATCAACGAGATTACTGCTATCACCGGTCAGAAGGCTGTTGCTACATATTCTAAGAAGGATATCGCAAACTTCAAGCTTCGTAAGAAGATGCCTATCGGTGTTATGGTAACATTGCGTCGTGAGCGTATGTACGAGTTCTTGGAGAAGCTCGTTCGTGTTTCTCTTCCTCGTATCCGCGACTTCAAGGGTATTGAGAGCAAGTTCGATGGCCGTGGTAACTACACATTGGGTATCACAGAGCAGATCATCTTCCCAGAGATCAACATCGATGAGATTGACCGTATTCAGGGTATGAACATCACCTTCGTTACAACTGCCAAGACAGACGAGGAAGGTTTTGCACTTCTGAAGGCATTCGGTCTTCCATTCAAGAACGCAAATAAAGATTAAGAGATATGGCAAAAGAATCAATGAAAGCTCGCGAGATTAAGCGTGCAAAGCTTGTAGCTCGTTACGCTGAGAAGCGCGAAGCTCTGAAAAAGATTATTGCAACTTCTAATGATCCAGCCGAAGCATACGAGGCAGCTCGTAAGCTTCAGGCTATCCCTAAGAATGCAAACCCTATCCGTCTTCACAACCGTTGCAAGATCACTGGTCGTCCAAAGGGTTATATCCGCCAGTTCGGTCTTTCACGTATCCAGTTCCGTGAGATGGCTTCTGCAGGTTTGATTCCAGGTGTTAAGAAGGCAAGCTGGTAATCTTTACAGGCAAGGAATTTTTTATTATTTAATATTGTCGGGGTAGTCCCGATTAATTAAACATTTATATTTTATGACAGATCCAATAGCAGATTATCTGACAAGACTCAGAAACGCAATCATGGCTCATCACCGTGTTGTAGAAGTTCCTGCGTCTAACTTGAAGAAAGAGATTACAAAGATCCTCTTCGAGAAAGGTTACATCCTCAACTACAAGTTTGTAGAGGATGGTCCTCAGGGCTCAATCAAGGTTGCCTTGAAGTACAACCCAACTACAAAGCAAAACGCTATCAAGTGTTTGAAGCGCGTGTCAACTCCAGGTTTGCGTAAGTACACTGGTTACAAGGACATGCCAAGAGTAATTAACGGATTAGGTATTGCTATCTTATCTACATCCAAAGGTGTAATGACAGACAAAGAGGCTTCTGATCTTAAGATCGGTGGCGAGGTTCTTTGCTATATTTATTAATTGGAGGCTTTTATATGTCTAGAATAGGAAAATTGCCAATTAGTATCCCTGCAGGTGTTACTGTAAACTATGACAACGATTCACACGTTTGTACAGTAAAGGGCCCTAAGGGTGAACTTTCTCAGTGGATTGATCCATCTATCAAGTTTATCAACGCAGATGGTCAGATTAGCTTTGAAATCGATGAAAATAGTCCTGTAAATGTTAAGCAGAAGCAGGCTTTCCACGGTTTGTATCGCTCTCTCGTTAACAACATGGTTGTTGGCGTTAGCGCTGGTTATACAAAGGTTTTGGAATTGGTAGGTGTTGGTTATCGTGTTTCTAACCAGGGCAACTTGATTGAGTTCGCTTTGGGTTACACTCACCCTATTTTCATCCAGTTGCCTAAGGAGATTAAGGTTGAGACTAAGTCTGAAAGAAACCAGAACCCAATCTTGACATTGGAGTCATGCGACAAGCAGTTGTTGGGACTCGTTTGTGCAAAAATTCGTTCTTTCCGCAAGCCTGAGCCTTATAAGGGTAAGGGTATTCTCTTCAAGGGTGAAGTTATTCGCAGAAAGTCTGGTAAGAGTGCTTCAGCTAAGTAATTTTAATTATTTACGATTATGACAACAAAGAAAGTAGAAAGACGAATTAAGATAAAGTTCCGCATTCGCAAGAATGTTAATGGAACAGCTGAGCGTCCACGTCTCAGTGTATTCCGCTCTAACAAGCAGATTTACGCTCAGGTTATTAATGATTTGACAGGCACTACACTTGCATCAGCTTCTTCACTCGGTTTGGAGAAGATGCCTAAGCAGGAGCAGGCAACCAAGGTTGGCGAGCTCATTGCTGAGAAGGCAAAGGCTGTTGGCGTTGAGAAAGTAGTTTTCGACCGTAATGGTTATCTCTACCACGGTCGCGTAAAGCAGTTGGCTGACGGTGCTCGTAATGGTGGTCTTAAATTTTAAACGATTATGGCAATGGATAAAGTAAAGGTAAATAACGAAGAAGTACTTAAGGATCGCTTGGTTGCAATCAACCGTGTCACTAAGGTTACCAAGGGTGGTCGTACTTTCACATTCGCTGCTATCGTCGTTGTAGGTGACGGTAACGGTGTTATCGGTTACGGTCTTGGTAAGGCAGGTGAGGTTACAGCTGCTATTGCTAAGGGCACTGAGGCTGCTAAGAAGAACCTGGTTAAAGTTCCTATACTCAAGGGTACAGTTCCTCACGAGGTTGAGACAGCTTTCGGTGGTGCTAAGGTTCTCATCAAGCCTGCTGCTGCCGGTACTGGTTTGAAGGCCGGTGGTGCTATGCGTGCTGTTCTTGAGAGCGTAGGTATCAAGGACGTTATTGCAAAGTCTAAGGGTTCATCTAATGCCCACAACCTGGTAAAGGCTACTATCGCTGCTCTCGCAGAGATGCGTGATGCTTACACTGTAGCAGGTGAGCGTGGTATCAGTATGGATAAAGTATTTAACGGTTAATTAGGATTTATCGAATATGGCAACAATTAAAGTCAAGCAGATTAAGAGTAAGATTGGTGCTCCAGTTGATCAGAAGCGTACACTCGCTTGTCTGGGTCTCCGCAAGATTTCTCAGGTTGTTGAGGTAGAGGATACTCCTAGCAACCGTGGTATGATCCGTAAGGTTCATCACCTCGTAAGTGTAGTTGATTAATTAATCTCAAAAAATTAGGAACGATTATGAAATTAAATAATTTGAAACCTGCTGCAGGTTCTACCCATTCACGTCGTCGTATTGGTCGTGGTCCAGGTTCTGGTCTCGGTGGTACTTCTACACGTGGTCACAAGGGTGCCAAGGCTCGTTCTGGTTATAAGAGAAAGATTGGTTTCGAAGGTGGTCAGATGCCATTGCAGCGTCGTGTTCCAAAGGCTGGTTTCAAGAATATCAACCATAAGGAGTACTTCGCAGTAAACCTTTCAACTCTTCAGGCTCTTGCAGAAGCAAAGAACCTTACAAAGATCGGTATTGAGGAACTCAAGGCAGCTGGTCTTACCAATGGTAAGGAGCTCGTTAAGGTTCTCGGTAACGGTGAACTTACAGCAAAATTGGAAGTTGAAGCTAATGCTTTCTCAAAGACTGCCGAAGAAGCAATCAAGGCAGTAGGTGGTAACGCAACTATAATCTAAGTAATGAAAAAGTTTATTGAGACACTAAAGAACTGTTGGAAGATTGAGGACCTCCGTCAGAGACTTCTCATTACTCTTCTGTTTACGGCTATTTACCGTTTTGGCTCGTTTGTGGTACTTCCGGGTATCAATCCGAGCATGTTGGAAAAATTGCAGTCGCAGACCTCAGGCGGTCTTATGTCGCTTTTGGACATGTTCTCTGGTGGTGCATTTTCTAATGCGTCTATCTTCGCATTGGGAATTATGCCTTATATCTCAGCTTCAATTGTTATGCAGCTTCTTGCTGTCGCTGTACCTTACTTCCAGAAGATGCAGCGCGAGGGCGAGAGCGGCCGCAAGAAAATACAATGGTACACTAGAGTCCTGACTGTAGCCATCCTGGTCTTTCAGGCTCCTAGTTACCTTCTGAATTTGAAGATGCAGGCTGCTAACGCTTTGGCAACGGGTATTAGCTGGACCGTCTTTATGATTCCAGCTACTATCATCCTTGCAGCAGGAAGTATGTTTATTCTCTGGCTTGGTGAGCGTATCACGGATAAGGGAGTAGGTAATGGTATCTCTCTCATCATTATGATTGGTATCATCGCTCGTTTGCCTCAGGCATTCGTACAGGAGATGACCTCTCGTTTGCAGGCAATCTCTGGTGGTGGTTTGATCATGTTCATTGTAGAGATTCTTATTCTCTACGCTGTAGTTTGTGCCTCAATTCTTCTGGTACAGGGTACACGTAAGATCCCGGTTCAGTACGCTAAGCGCTTGGTTGGTAATAAGCAGTATGGTGGTGCACGTCAGTATATCCCATTGAAGCTTTTCGCAGCCAACGTAATGCCTATCATCTTTGCACAGGCTTTGATGTTCATTCCATTGGCATTAGTTCGCTACCAGTCTGAAAATGCAAGTAGCGTTGTTCAGCAGCTGATGGATAACCGCAGTTTACTTTATAATGTAATTTATGTAATCCTCGTGATTGCGTTTACATATTTCTACACTGCTATTACATTGAACCCAACTCAGATGGCGGAGGATATGAAGCGTAACAATGGTTTCATTCCAGGTGTTAAGCCAGGTAAGGATACCGCTGAGTACATTGATACCGTAATGTCTCGTATTACTTTACCAGGTTCATTATTTATTGCATTTATTGCGATTATGCCAGCTCTTGCAGGACTTCTTGATGTGCAGCAGGCCTTCTCACAATTCTTCGGAGGTACTTCTCTGTTGATTTTGGTAGGTGTTGTGATTGACACATTGCAGCAGATCGAGAGTCATTTGCTTATGCGCCACTATGATGGTCTTCTCAATTCAGGCCATACTCGTCAGGGTGGTGTTGCTGCATATTAATCTTTATCTTTTGAAATGCAGATATTTCTGAAGACAGAGGATGAAATTAACCTGATGCGCAAGGCTAACCAACTCGTTGGTGCAACGCTTGCGGAATTAGGTAAACATATAAAACCAGGTGTAACGACTCTCCATTTGGATAGGGTAGCCGAGGAGTTCATCCGTGATCACGGTGCGATTCCAACGTTCAAGAATTTTCCTAATCCTTATGGAGAGCCTTTTCCCGCTAGTATATGTACTTCCATCAATGATGTAGTAGTACATGGTATTCCTAGTGAGAAGGACGTGCTGAAGGATGGTGATATTATCTCCATCGACTGCGGCACCCTTTTAGAAGGTTTCAACGGTGACAGTTGCTATACTTTCGCTGTTGGAGAGATAACTTCCGATGTTCAACAACTCCTTAAGGTAACTAAAGAATCTTTGTACCTGGGTATCGAACAGGCTGTGGCAGGAAAGCATTTGGGTGATATTGGTTACGCCGTACAGACTCATTGCCAGCAATATGGTTATGGGGTAGTACGAGAGCTAACAGGTCATGGCATTGGCAGGGCTATGCACGAGGATCCTCCCGTTCGTAATTACGGCAGTCGTGGTTCCGGCATTCTGTTAAAGGAAGGTATGTGCTTGGCTATAGAGCCGATGATAACAATGGGCGACCGTCAAATTGGCTTGCTCCCCGACAAGTGGAGCATAGTTACTAGAGATCGTCAACCAGCTGCTCATTTTGAGCATACAATCGTTGTTCGAAAAGGTAAAGCTGAAATTTTATCTTCATTCGTAGAAGTTGAACATTTAGAAGGACAAAAAATTTAATTATGGCAAAACAGGCCGCTATTGAGCAAGATGGAACAATTGTAGAGGCATTATCAAATGCTATGTTCCGCGTTGAATTGGAGAATGGTGTTGACATTACTGCCCACATCTCTGGTAAGATGAGAATGCATTACATCAAGATTTTACCTGGTGATAAGGTGAAGGTGGAAATGAGTCCATACGACTTGACTAAGGGTAGAATTGTTTTTAGATACAAATAATTATCACATATAAGGTTATGAAGACAAGAGCATCATTGAAGAAGCGTTCAGCTGATTGCAAGATCGTACGTCGTAAGGGTCGTCTCTTCGTTATCAACAAGAAGAACCCTAAGATGAAATTGCGTCAGGGCTAATGTTAAAGTTCTGTAAAAGTATGGCTCTTTCAAAAAAAAGTTGTACTTTTGCACCGCTTTTAACGCAAAGTATTAATTTTTTAATTTTTTATTAAACAATGGCAATAAGAATTGTTGGAGTAGATTTGCCCCAGAATAAGCGTGGCGAAATCGCATTGACCTATATCTATGGTATCGGTCGAAGTAGTTCAGCAAAGATATTGGATAAGGCAGGTGTAAGCCGTGACCTGAAAGTCAGCGAGTGGTCTGACGATCAGGCAGCCAAGATCCGTGAAATTATCGGCGCTGAGTTCAAGGTTGAAGGTGATCTCCGTTCTGAGATCCAGATGAACATTAAGCGACTGATGGATATTGGTTGCTATCGTGGAGTTAGACATCGTAATGGTCTTCCAGTTCGCGGTCAGAGCACAAAGAATAATGCTCGTACTCGCAAGGGTAAGAAGAAGACTGTTGCTAATAAGAAGAAGGCTACTAAGTAATTCTAAGGAGGAAATTAATTATGGCAAAGCAAAAAGCAACATCTAAGAAGAGAAACGTACGCGTTGACGCAATCGGTCAGCTTCACGTACATAGCTCATTCAACAACATCATTGTATCTCTTGCTAACAACGAGGGTCAGGTTATCTCTTGGTCTTCAGCTGGTAAGATGGGTTTCCGTGGTTCTAAGAAGAACACTCCTTATGCTGCTCAGATGGCTGCAGAGGATTGTGCAAAGGTAGCTTTCGACCTTGGTCTTCGCAAGGTTAAGGCATACGTAAAGGGTCCAGGTAACGGTCGTGAGTCTGCTATCCGTGCCGTACATGGTGCAGGTATCGAGGTAACTGAGATCGTTGACGTAACTCCATTACCACACAACGGATGTCGCCCTCCAAAGCGTCGTCGTGTATAATAGCATTCTTTGATACAAACAATATAGCATTTTATAAATATTATGGCTAGATATATAGGTCCGAAATCTAAAATTGCGCGTCGTTTTGGTGAGCCAATCTTCGGCGCAGACAAAGTTTTGTCCAAGAGAAACTTCCCTCCTGGACAGCATGGCAACAACCGTCGTCGCAAGATGTCTGAGTATGGTGTCATGTTGGCAGAGAAGCAGAAGGCTAAGTACACTTACGGTGTATTAGAGCGTCAGTTCCGTAATATGTTTGAGAAGGCTGCTAAGGCTGAGGGTATTACTGGTGAGGTTCTTCTCCAGAATCTCGAGTGCCGACTCGACAACGTGGTATTCCGTCTTGGTATCGCTCCTACTCGTGCTGCTGCACGTCAGTTGGTGGGTCACAAGCACATCACTGTTGATGGCAAGGTAGTTAATATCCCTTCATTTGCAGTTAAGCCAGGTATGGTTGTTGCCGTTCGTGAGAAGTCTAAGTCTCTCGAGGTAATCGAGGCAGCACTTGCTGGTTTCAATCATAGCAAGTACCCATGGATTGAGTGGGACGACAATTCTAAGAGTGGCAAGTTCTTGCACAAGCCAGAGCGTGCTGACATTCCAGAGAATATTAAGGAGCAGTTAATCGTTGAGTTGTACTCTAAATAAATCATTAAATTAATGGCGATATTAGCATTTCAAAAACCTGATAAAGTAGTAATGCTGGAGGCTGACAACCAGTTCGGAAAGTTCGAGTTCCGTCCGTTGGAGCCTGGCTTTGGTGTTACCATCGGTAACGCCTTGCGCCGCATTCTCCTTTCATCATTGGAGGGTTACGCTGTGAACACCATCCGCATCGCGGGTGTTGAGCACGAGTTCTCTTCAGTTCCTGGTGTAAAGGAAGATGTTACCAACATTATCTTGAATCTCAAGCAAGTTCGATTCAAGCAAGTAGTAGAAGAATTCGAGAATGAGAAAGTTAGTATCACCGTTGAGAATTCTACAGAATTCAAGGCTGGTGATATAGGCAAGTATCTGACTGGATTTGAAGTGTTAAACCCTGATTTGGTGATTTGTCATTTAGACTCCAAAGCTTCGATGCAGATTGATCTGACAATTAATAAGGGACGTGGATATGTTCCTGCTGATGAGAATCGTCAATTCTGCACAGACGTTAACGTTCTCCCAATCGATTCCATCTACACCCCTATCCGTAACGTAAAGTATGCTGTTGAGCCATATCGTGTTGAACAGAAGACCGACTATGACAAGCTCGTACTCGAAGTTACAACAGATGGTTCCATTAGTCCTAAGGATGCGCTGAAAGAGGCTGCGAAGATCCTTATCTATCACTTTATGCTCTTCTCTGATGAGAAGATTACCCTGGAGAGTCCTGATCAGGATACCAACCAGGAGTTTGATGAGGAGGTTCTTCACATGCGCCAGTTGCTCAAGACTCGTCTCGTAGATATGAACCTCAGTGTTCGTGCGCTCAACTGCTTGAAGGCAGCTGATGTAGATACCTTGGGTGATTTGGTTCAGTTTAACAAGACTGACCTCTTGAAGTTCCGCAACTTCGGTAAGAAATCGCTCTCAGAGCTTGATGATTTGCTCGAGAGTCTGAATCTGTCTTTTGGAACTGATATTTCAAAGTATAAATTAGACAAGGATGCGTAATGCATCCTTTGTCCAAAAAGAACAAAAATTAAAATGAGACACAATAAGAAATTCAACCATTTAGGTCGTACTGCTTCTCATCGTAACGCGATGTTGGCTAACATGGCTGCATCACTTATCTTGAGTGAGCACAAAAGAATCACTACGACCCTCGCAAAGGCAAAGGCTCTTAAGAAGTATGTTGAGCCACTGATCACACGTTCAAAGAATGATACAACTACATCACGTCGTGTTGTTTTCCGTTATCTTCAGAACAAGTACGCTGTGAAGGCTCTCTTCGGTGAGGTAGCTGAGAAGGTAGCTAACCGTCCTGGTGGTTACACTCGAGTTATCAAGTTGGGTACCCGTCAGGGTGACGCAGCTGAGATCGCTTTCATCGAGCTCGTTGACTTTGATGAGAACATGGCTAAGACTCCTAAGGCTGCTAAGAAGACTCGTCGTAGTCGCAAGGCTACAAAGGCTGAGGAGGCTCCTGCAACTGAGGCTCCTGCAACTGAAGAGGCTGCAGCTGAATAAGTTACAACTGATCTCACTATATATAAGCGCTTCTGTCGTTAGACAGATGCGCTTTTTTTGTTTGACTAGCTCTGCTTTTCCCTAGGATAGTTGATGATGTCTTTCCGGATTTAGGGGATTCCCTAACGTTATTTAGGGATTCTTTCTTGATGTTTTCAATAAATAGTTGTACTTTTGCAGCAGAATTAAATGATAGGGTTATGAAAAAGGTGATACTTTTGATGCTCTGCTCTTCCCTGGTGATGGGCAGTTGCGATACATATACTGGCAGTGGAGCCTACGCAGGAGGTTCCATCGGTTCCATTCTGGGTTCTGCCATCGGTGGATTGTCCGGTGGACCCAGAGGCTCTGACATGGGAACCATCATCGGAATGGCTGGCGGAGCTGTTGTAGGTGCTGTTATCGGAAGTCAGGCTGATCAGGCGCAGGCTGACCGTGAAGCAGCCTACCAGCAGGATAGGGCAGAGCGACGCTCCGGTTATCCTGGAAACACACGTCGCTATCCTACGAATCCTCGAAACAACCGCTCTTCTAATGATGGAGAGAATGAGGTTTATGATTACGGCAATACTCCCGTAACTGATAATCCGGAGATCTTTGATTCCAACAATGGTGGAGATGACCGTCTCTATGATTTCAAGGGCAAGGACTATACCGGCGATTACAGTGCCCAGCAGCCTACTACTTCTTTGCCTACCGCTACCGTAGAGGAGCTTGGTGCCCGATTCTCCTATTCTCCTACTTTGGAGATTGTGAGTGCCCGCTTTGTTGATGATAACGAAGATAACTGTTTGAATCGCAATGAAACCTGCAAGGTGATATTCGAGATACTCAACCGAGGTCATAAGCCGGTTTACGATGTTGTTCCAACCGTGGTTGAAACAACCGGCAACAAACATATCTTCATTTCGCCGAGTATCCATGTCGAGAAGATTTCCCCAGGATCGGGTGTTCGATACACCGCAATGGTAAAAGCGGATAGAAAGTTAAAGGATGGAATGGCACGGTTCTGTGTGAGTGTGATTCATGAGGGCAAATCCATTTCGAAGGTCAATGAATTCAATATCCCTACCAAGAGATAATAATCCCCTAGTAGTTGTAACATAAAATCAAAAAAAGCAAGAAACAGCTTGATTGCTGATTCTTGCTTTTTTCTTTTTGGGGGAGTATAAAGCTTTTGCCCTTTCAGGGCGTATTGTACATTGTTGGTTTACCCAGGGTGTTGCCCTGGGCTAGGAGCTTTTGCCCTTTCAGGGCGTATTGTACATTGTTGGTTTACCCAGGGTGTTGCCCTGGGCTAGGAGCTTTTGCCCTTTCAGGGCGTATTGTACATTGTTGGTTTACCCAG